>NZ_JBFABB010000110.1:0-22807 GCF_040640035.1 Micromonospora sp. NPDC023633
ATCGCCGAGCCGGCCCCGGTGCCCGGCGGCACCGGCCGGACCGTGGTTACCCGCCCGGTGCGCGCCACGGCCCGCGCGCTGACCCGCGCCGGCGACGGCACCGTCACCGAACTGGCCGCCGCCGCGTACGCGCGGGCACTCGGCACGCTGCTCGACCGGGACGCGGTGGTCGTCGGCTGCGCCACCACCACCCGCCGGGCCGCCGACGAGTTCGACGTCTCCGGGTACGCGGTCAACACCGTGCTGCTGCCCTGCGCGGACCTGCGCGCCCCCTGGGCCGACACCCTGAGCCGGGTCCGCGCGGAGCTGCGGCGGGCGGTGGCCGAGCAGGTCCCGTTCCGCGAGGTGGCCCGCGAGGTGCAGCGCGGCACCGGCGCGCCGCCCGGCGCGTACCCGACCTGCTACCTCGACTCGGTGGAGGAGCCGGAGTTGGTCACCGGCCCGGTTACCTGGCGGCGACGGGAGCTGGCACGCACCGCCAACCGCTTTCCGATCTGCCTGACCCTGCGGCAGCATCCGGGCGGGTCGCTGTCCGTCCTCGTCGAGGCCGACGGGCGGGCGCTCACCCCCGACACCGCGGCGGCGCTCGCCGCCGCCGTCACCGACCAGCTCGACGCGTACGCACAAGGAGACCCCGATGGCACGGACGATCGCGTTGCGGCAGGTCAGCGAGGGGCGGTTCGGGTGTCTGCTGACGGTTGAGTTCGCCGGCGACTCCGCCGGCCCGGGCCTCGCCGCGGCGCTTGCGGCGGCCGAGGCCGCCGGAGCGGCGGGCTCGGGCGGCGACCTGCCCGGCCCGCTCCACACCGGGCCGGACGTCCAGCACGAGATCTGGCGGCTGGACCCGGTGACGACTCTGGAGCTGCACCCGGGGCTGCCCGGCCACCGTGCCCTGGCGGACGCCTGCGCGGCGGAGTTCCTCCGGCTGCGCCCCGCCGACGCCGGCCCGGTGACCGTCGTCGGCTACTGCAGCGCGGCGGTCTTCGCCCACCACCTGGTCCGCGCCCTCGCCGACGCCGGCGGGCCAGCACCGACCCTGGTCCTGGTCGCCGCGACCGTGCCCGACGAGGAGACCGTCCGCCGCGAGTACGCGCTGCTGCACCGCAAGCTCACCGGTGAGCCCGCGCCGGCCGACCCGACGCCGCTGCTCGCCGACCCGGCGGCCACCGTGGACAGGCTGCGCGACGAGCTGACCCGGCTCGCCCGCGCCTTCGTCACGGACCACGGGTTCGACCCGGTCGAGGCGGGGACGGCGGTCGACGAGATCGCCGGACGGTACCTGGCCTGGCTCTGGTTCCTGCTGGACGCCGCCGGCACCGGCCCGGTCCCGGTGCCGTTCCCGGTTCACGAGGCCGCCGACGACGAGGAGGCCATCGACCTGCTGCGGGTGCGGATCTTCGATTTAGGGATGGAAGCCGGCACCACTGCCGCCGGCGTGGACGACGGGGGGACGCGATGACGACGGACGGGCCGCGCGCCGGGGGCGATCCGGTCGCGGAGGTGGTGGCGGACGCCTGGCGCGGTGCGCTCTCGGCCGACCACGTGACGGCGGAAGACAACTTCTTCCAGCTCGGCGGCGACTCGCTGGTCGCCGCCCGGATGGCGGCCCGGCTGCGCGCCGCCCTGGACGTGCGGGTGCCGCTGTCCGCCGTCTTCGAGCACCCCACCCTGGGCGAGTTCACCGCCGCGCTGCGCGCCGAGCACGGTCCCGGGGTGGACGAGGCCGCCGCGCTCTACCTCAGCGTGCTGGCCTGCTCGGACGCCGAGGCCGAGACGATGCTCGGGCGCCTCGATGACTGACGTGCTCTCCCCGCGCCAGGCCGCGCTCCTGGCCGCCCTGCGCGCCCGGCGCGCCGCCCCCACCGGCGACGACGCGGCCACCCTGGCCGGCGCGGACGCGATCATCCCGGGCGGCGGGGCCGCCGGTCCCGTCGCCTCCGCCGGGCAACGCCAGATGTGGTACCTGGGGCAGGCCGACCCGGACGACCCGGCCTACCTGGCGCCGGTGGCGTGGCGGCTGCGCGGCCCGCTCGACCTGCCCGCCCTGAGCGCGGCGGTGGACGCGCTGGTCGCCCGGCACGAGCCGCTGCGCACCGCGCTGACCGTCGACGGGGACCGGGTGGTGCCCGTGGTCGCCGCGCCGCCGACCGGCCTGCTGACCGTGGTGGACCTGACCGGCCTGGCCGCGTCCGCCGGGGAGGACGAGTTGGTCGCCCGCCTCGCCGCCGAGGCGGCCACCCCGGTCGACCTGGGCCGCGGCCCGGTGCTGCGGGCCCGCCTGCTGCGCCTCGCCGACACCGACCACGTGCTGGTGCTGACCGCGCACCACGCGGCCGTGGACGAGTGGTCGCTGCGGATCGTCGCCGACGAGCTCTCCGAGGGATACGCCGCCCGGCTGGCCGGTCGGCCCGTACGGCTGCCGGCGCTGCCCGTCACGTACGCCGACTACGCCGACTGGCAGCGGCGCTGGCTGGCCGGCCCGGAGGCCGAGGCGCAGCGGCGCTGGTGGCGCGACCGCCTCGACGGCGCGCCGCCGGTGCTAGAGCTGCCCACCCCCGGCCCCCGGCCGGCCGCGCCGTCGAACGCCGGCGCCACGGCCGTGTTCCCGCTGGACGTGGCGCCCGACGCGCTGCGGGCGCTGTGCCGGCGTCTCAACGTCACCCCGTACCTGCTGCTGCTCACCGCCTTCCAGGTGCTGCTGGCCCGGTGGACCGGCCGGTACGACGTGCCCGTCGGCACGCCGGTGGCCAACCGGAACCACCCGGAGACCGAGTCGCTGGTCGGCCTGTTCGTCAACACCGTGGTGATCCGGACCGATCTGACCGACGACCCGACCTTCGCCACCTGCGTGGGCCGGGTCCGGGCCGAGGTGCTGGCCGCCCAGGAGCGGCAGGAACTGCCCTTCGAGAGCGTGGTCGAGGCGGTGCGTCCGGCCCGGCACGCCGGGCACAGCCCGCTGTTTCAGGTGATGTTCGTGCACGCCGACGCCCCCGCGCCGCTGCGGCTGCCCGGGATCGACGTGGCCTGCGTCGACGTGCCCAGCCGCACCGCCAAGTTCGACCTCACCGTGGCCGTCCGCCCCGGCGCGGGCGGGCTCAACGCCGTGGTGGAGTACCGCACCGACCTGTTCGACGCGGCGGCCGTGGCGCGGCTCGCCGGGCACTTCCGTACCCTGCTGGCCGACCTGCTCGCCGACCCCGACGTCCGGGTCCGCGACGCCCGGCTGCTCACCGCCGAGGACCGGCGGCGGATGCTGGTCGACTGGAACGACACCGCCACCCCCGCGCCGCCGGGGGAGGGCGTCCACGCGCTGGTCACCCGGTGGGCCCGGCAACTGCCCGACGCCCCGGCGGTCGCCGACGACGCGCGCACCCTGAGCTACGGCGAACTCGACGCCCGCGCCGACGCGCTGGCGGCGGTCCTGCGCGAGCGGGGGGTCGGCGTCGGCGACCTCGTCGGCGTCCTGCTGGAGCGGTCCGCCGCGCTGCCGGTGGCGCTCCTCGCGGTGCTGCGGAGCGGCGCCGCGTACGTGCCGCTGGACCCGACCCACCCGCCGGCCCGGCTGGGGTACGTCCTGGCCGACACCGGCGCGCCGGTGGTGCTCACCTCGGCCGCGCTGCGGCACCGGCTCCCGGCCGGCTCGGCTCGACCGGTCGAGGTCGACCTGGACCCGGCACCGCCCACCGGGACGTCCCCGGTAACCGTGCCGACCGGCCCGGACGACCTCGCCTACGTCATCTACACCTCCGGCTCGACGGGCCGGCCCAAGGGCGTGATGGTGACCCACCGGGGCGTGGTGAACTACCTGCGCTGGGCCGGTGCCGCGTACCGGCTGGGCCCGGGCGACGAGGTGCCGGTGCACTCCTCGATCGGCTTCGACCTCACGGTGACCAGCCTGCTGGCGCCGCTGGCCGCCGGCGCGGCCGTCCGGCTGCTCCCCGACGACCTCGGGCCGGAGGGGCTCGGCGAGGCGCTGGGCGGGCGACGGACGCCGTACGGGCTGGTCAAGATCACCCCGGCCCAGTTGGAGATCGTCAACCGGCAGGTCGGCGCGACCGGGGCGGCGGGCCGGACCCGGGCGTTCGTCATCGGCGGGGAGAACCTGCGCGCCGACCAGGTGGCGCTGTGGCAGGACCACGCCCCCGGCACCCGCCTGGTCAACGAGTACGGCCCGACCGAGACCGTGGTCGGCTGCGCCGTGTACGAGGTTGGCCCCGACACCGGGCGGACCGGCTCGGTGCCGATCGGCCGACCGATCGCCAACACCACCCTGTACGTGCTGGACGACCGGCTCGACCCGGTCCCCGTCGGCGTCACCGGGGAGCTGTACGTCGGCGGCGCGGGGGTCGCCCGCGGCTACCTGAACCGGCCCGGCCTCACCGCCGAGCGGTTCGTGCCCGACCCGTTCGCGGCCGAGGGCGGGCGGCGGCTCTACCGCACCGGCGACCTGGTCCGGTGGCGCCCCGACGGCGTCCTGGAGTTCCTGGGCCGCGCCGACGGGCAGGTCAAGCTGCGCGGCTACCGGATCGAGCCCGGCGAGGTGGAGGCGGCCCTGCGCCGGCTCCGGCCGGACGCCGACGTCGCCGTCGTGCTGCGCCGCGACGACCCCGACGACCCCCGGCTGGTCGCCTACCTCACCGGCGGGACGGAACCGGCGGCGCTGCGCGCCGGTCTGCGGGCCGAGCTGCCCGAACACCTGGTGCCGGCCGCGTTCGTCGGCGTCGACGCGCTGCCGCTGACCGGCAACGGCAAGCTCGACCCGGCCGCGCTGCCGGCGCCTACGCCGACCGAGGCCGCGCACGGGGCGTCCCCGGGCGGCGCGCCGGAACCTCCGGCGGAGCGGCCGGCCGCGCCCGTCGCCCCGCCGGTCGGCGACGTCGCCGCGGCCGAGCGGCTGGTCGCCGAGGTGTGGCGGAAGGTGCTCGGCGTCGACCGGGTCGGCGCCCGGGACAACTTCTTCGACCTGGGCGGGCACTCGCTGCGGCTGCTCGCGGTGCACCGGCTGCTGGTCGAGCGGCTCGGCCCGGTGCTCACCGTGACCGACCTGTTCCGGCACACCACCGTCTCCGCGCTGGCCCGGTTCCTGGCCGGGGCCGCCGCGCCGCCGGCCGTCCCGGCGCCGCGCGCGGCACCGGCGGCGGCACGCACCGGGGTGCCGGCGGACGCGATCGCGGTGGTCGGCATGGCCTGCCGATTCCCGGGCGCCCGCACCCCGGAGGAGTTCTGGCGGCTGGTCCGCGACGGCGTGGAGGCCGTCCGCGAGTTCCGCACCGAGGAACTGCTCGCCGACGGGGCGGACCCGGCGCTGCTCGGCGACCCGGCGTACGTGCGGCGGGGCACCGAGCTGCCCGACGTGGACCGGTTCGACGCCGAGTTCTTCGGCTTCACCCCGCGCGAGGCGCAGGTGCTCGACCCACAGCACCGGCTGCTGCTGGAGTGCGCCTGGGAGGCTCTCGAACGCGCCGGCCACGACCCCGAGGCGTACCCGGGACAGATCGGCCTCTTCGCCGGCTCCGGCCGGGCCAGCTACCTGTCGGAGCACCTGCGGGACGCGCCGGAGGAGATCCGGGCGCTGGGGGAGTACCAGCTCGCGCTGAGCAACGACAAGGACTTCCTGGCCACCCGCGCGTCGTACAAGCTGAACCTGACCGGGCCGAGCGTCAGCGTCGGCACCGCCTGCTCCACCTCCCTGGTCGCGGTGCACATGGCCCGGCAGAGCCTGCTCGCCGGGGAGTGCGACCTGGCGCTGGCCGGCGGGGTGAGCGTCTTCCCCGCCCAGCGGCAGGGCTACCTCCACCACGACGGCGGGATCTTCTCACCGGACGGGCACTGCCGCCCGTTCGACGCCGACGCCCGCGGCACCATCGCCTCCAGCGGGGTCGGCATCGTCGTGCTGCGCCGGCTCGCCGACGCGCTCGCCGACGGCGACCTGGTGCACGCGGTGATCCGCGGCTCGGCGGTGAACAACGACGGCGCCCGCCGCGCCGGCTACTCGGCCCCGGGCGTCGCCGGCCAGGCCGAGGTGGTCGCCCGGGCCCTCGCGGTGGCCGGGGTGGAGCCGCGCACGGTCGGCTACGTCGAGGCGCACGGCACCGGCACCAGCCTCGGCGACCCGATCGAGGTCGCTGCGCTCACCGAGGCGTTCCGCCGCGGCACCCCCGACACGGGATTCTGCGCGCTCGGCTCGGTCAAGGCCGCCATCGGGCACACCGACGCCGCGGCCGGGGTCGCCGGCCTGATCAAGACCGTGCTGGCGCTGCGGCACCGCACCCTGCCGCCGGTGGTCAACCTGCGCCGGCCCAACCCGGCGATCGACTTCGCCGCCAGCCCGTTCCACCTGCCGACCCGGGCGCGGCCGTGGCTCGGCGACGAGGGACCGCGCCGGGCCGGCGTGAGCTCCTTCGGGATGGGCGGCACGAACGCCCACGTCGTGCTGGAGGAGGCCCCGCCGGCCGCCGTCGCGCCCAAGGTCGCCGAGCCGCCGGCCGGCCCGCATCTGCTGGTGCTCTCCGCGCGTACGCCCGCCGCGCTGGACCGGGCCACGGACGCGCTGCGCGCGCACCTGGACGCGTACCCCGCGCTGCGGCTGGCGGACGTGGCCGCGGGCCTGGGCCGGCGGCGGCAGATGGCGCACCGGCGGGCCGTCGTCTGCGCCGACCCGGCCGACGCCCGCGACGCGCTCGGCGACCCGGCGCGGCTGCTCACCGCCGCGACCGAGGGCGCCGCCGGGCTGGCCTTCGTCTTCCCCGGCCACGGCGCGCAGCACGTCGGCATGGGCGCCGGCCTGTACCGGGCCGAACCCGGCTACCGGGCCGTCGTGGACCACTGCGCCGAGCTGCTGCGCGAGCCGCTCGGGGTGGACCTGCGGGTCGTGCTCGACCCCGCGCCCGCCGACCGGGCCGAGGCCGAGCGTCTGCTGGCCGAACCCCGGATCAACCAGCCGGCGCTCTTCGTCACCGAGTACGCGCTGGCCCGGCTGCTGGTCGACCGGGGCCTACGCCCCGACACGGTGGCCGGGCACAGCCTCGGCGAGTACGTCGCCGCGTGCCTCGCCGGGGTCTTCTCCGTCGAGGACGCGCTGCGGCTGGTCCGCGCCCGCAGCCGGCTCGCCCAGTCGACCGCGCCGGGCGCGATGCTCGCCGTCTCCCTGCCCGAGCCTGAGGTCGGCGCTCTGATCTGCGACGACCTTGACCTCGCCGCCGTCAACGCGCCCGGCCTGTGCGTCGTGTCCGGCCCGCCCGACGCCGTCGCCGCCCTGCGCGGGCGGCTCGACCGGGACGGGGTCGAGACCCGGCCGCTGCACGCCGACCGCGCCTTCCACTCCGCGCTGCTCGACCCGGTCCTCGACGACTTCCGCGCCGAGGCCCGGCAGGTCGCCTACGCCGAGCCGACGACGACGTTCCTGTCGAACGTCACCGGCGCCCCGGTGACGCCCGGACAGGTCACCGACCCGGAGTACTGGGTGCGGCACCTGCGCGGCACGGTCCGGTTCGCCGACTGCGCCGCCCTGCTGGCCGACCGGGACCTGGTCGTCGCCGAGGTCGGCCCTGGGCACACCCTCGGCGGGCTGCTGCGCCAGAGCGGCGCGCGGCCCGACCGCGTGGTGCAGGTGATGCGCCACGTCCGCGCCGACGCCGACGACCACCGCGTCGCGCTCGACGCCGTGGCCCGGCTCTGGCTCGCCGGCGTACGCGTCGACTGGTCGGCCTTCCACGCCGGGCCGCGCCGGCGGGTGGAGCTGCCCACCTACCCGTTCGAGCGGCAGCGGCACTGGGTCGAGCGCAGCGTGACCGCCCCGCGCCCGGCCCTGCCCACGCTTCCGGCCGAGGCGCCCGCCACGCCCTCCGACGCGGACGTCGTGGTGGAGGGCAACCGGCCGGCGCTGCCCACCGCCTACCTCGCGCCCCGGGACCCCGCCGAACGGGCGGTGGCGGAGATCTGGTCGGACCTGCTCGGCGTCGCGCCGATCGGGGCGCACGACAACTTCTTCGCCCTCGGCGGGCACTCGCTGCTCGCCACCCAGGTCGTCGCCCGGGTGCGCGCCCGGCTCGGGGTGGCGCTGCCGATCGAGGCGGTGTTCGCCCGGCCGACCGTCGCCGGGGTGGCCGCCGCCCTGCCCGCCGATCCCGCGCCGGCGGTGCCGCCGATCCCACACGCCACCGAGCCGGGACCCGCCCCGGTCTCCTCCGGCCAGCGCCGGCTGTGGTTCCTGGAGCAGGTGCACGACCAGGTCGCGTACGCGGTGCTCACCGCCCTCCGGCTGCACGGCGACCTGCGGGTCGACGTGCTCGCCGACGCGCTGACCGAGCTGGTGCGCCGGCACGAGGTACTGCGCACCGTGTTCCGCCCGGGCCCCGACGGCGGCGACCCGGTGCAGGTGGTGCTGCCCGCCGCGCCGGTCGACCTGACGGTGGTCGAGCTGGCCGCCGACGCCCCCGACGACGAGGAACTCGCCGAGCGGGAGCGCGCCGCCCTGGTCGCCGAGGGCCGCCGGCCGTACGACCTGGAACGGGGGCCGCTGTTCCGGCCGGTGCTGTTCCGCTCCGGGCCGGGGCGGCACGTGCTCTGCCTCGCGATGCACCACATCGTCTCCGACGGCTGGTCGCTCGGGGTGCTCCGGGCCGACCTGGGGGCCCTCTACGACGCCTTCGCCGCCGGCGCGCCGTCGCCCCTGCCCGAGCTGCCGGTGCAGTACGCCGACTACGCCCGCTGGCAGCGGGAGCGGGCCGCCGCCGACTCCGCCGACCTGGCGTACTGGACCGAGCGGCTGGCCGGCGTGACGGGCGCCCTGGAGCTGCCCACCGACCGGCCACGGCCGCCGGTGCAGACCTTCGACGGGGCGGTGGCCCGGCTGACCCTGCCGCCCGCGCTGACGGAGCGGGTCCGTGACCTCGGTCAGCGCCACGGCGCCACCCTCTACATGACGGTGCTCGCCGCCGTGCAGGCGCTGCTGTTCCGCTACACCGGGCAGCGCGACATCTACGTCGGCTCCCCGGTGGCCGGCCGCGTCCGCGCCGAGCTGGAGCCGATGGTCGGCTTCTTCCTCAACAGCATCGTGCTGCGCACCACGCTGGACGGCGACTGGAGCGTCGCCCGGCTGCTCGACGAGACGCGCCGCACCGCGCTGGCCGCGTACGACCACCAGGAGACGCCGTTCGAGCGGGTGGTCGACGCCCTCGACGTGCCCCGGGACCTCAGCCGCAACGCCCTGTTCCAGGTGATGGTGAACCTGCTCAACCTGCCCGAGCAGGACCTGGCCATGACCGGCCTGCGGGTGGAGCAGCTCACCGTCGAGCCCGGCACCGCCCAGGTCGACCTCGCCCTGTACGCCTACGACCGGCCGGACGGGCTGCTCTGCTGCCTGGAGTACAACACCGCGCTGTTCGACCCGGCGACCGCCGAGCGGATGCTGACCCACCTGGAGACGCTGCTGACCGCGTTCGTGGCCGACCCGGACGGCCGGCTCGCCGACGTGGAGATCCTCACCCCCGCCGAGCGGCACCGGCAGTTGGGGGAGTGGAACGCCACGGACGCGCCGGCGCCGGCCACCGGGCTGGCCCGGCTGGTCGAGGAGCAGGTGGCCCACACCCCGGACCGCCCCGCGGTCACCTTCGCGGGCCGCACCCTCAGCTACGCGGAGCTGAACGTGCGCGCCAACCGGCTGGCCCGAAGGCTGCGCCGGATCGGCGTCGGGCCGGACGTGACGGTGGCGGTCTCCCTGGAACGCTCGGCCGACCTGCTGGTGGCGCTGCTCGGCGTGCTGAAGTCCGGTGGCGCGTACGTGCCGCTGGACCCGTCGTACCCGCTCGACCGGCAGCGCTGGGTGCTGGAGCACAGCCGCTCGGCGGTGCTGGTCACCGAGCCGGGGCTCGCCGACCGGTTCGCGGACTTCGCCGGCCCGGTGCTGCGCGTCGACGACCCGTCCCTGGCCGTCGAGTGCGCCGCCGACCCCGAGCCGGTCACCACGCCCGCGCACCTGGCGTACGTGCTCTACACCTCCGGCTCCACCGGCCGGCCCAAGGGGGTCCGGGTCAGTCACGCCTCGGTGGTCAACCTGCTCACCGCGATGCGGCACGCACCGGGCCTGACCGCCGACGACACCCTGGTCGCGCTGACCACCTACGCCTTCGACATCTCCGTGCTGGAGTTGTTCCTGCCGTTGGTGGTCGGCGCCCGGGTGGTGATCGCCGGCCGGGACGTCGGCTACGACGCCGCCGGGCTGGCCGCGCTGCTGCGGACCGAGGGGGCCACCGTCATGCAGGCCACCCCGGCCACCTGGCGGCTGTTGATCGCCTCCGGCTGGGCCGGGATGCCGGGGCTGAAGGCGCTCTGCGGTGGCGAGGCCCTGCCCCTGGCGCTGGCCCGCGACCTGGCCGTCCGGGTCGGCGAGCTGTGGAACATGTACGGGCCGACCGAGGCCACCATCTGGGCCACGGTGGCCCGGGTCGCGCCCGACGGGCCCGAGATCACCATCGGCCGGCCGATCGCCAACCTGCGGGCGTACGTGCTCGACGAGGCGCTGCGGCCGGTGCCCGTCGGCGTGGTCGGGGAACTCTGGCTCGGCGGCGCCGGGGTGGCCCGCGACTACCTGGACCAGCCGGCGCTGACCGCCGACCGGTTCCGGCCCGACCCGTACGCCGACCGGCCGGGCGCGCGGCTCTACCGCACCGGCGACCTGGCCCGTTGGCGTCCCGACGGCACCGTCGAGTGCCTCGGCCGCAGCGACTCGCAGGTGAAGGTGCGCGGCTTCCGCATCGAGCTGGGCGAGATCGAGGCGGCCCTGCAACGGCACCCGGCGGTGCGGGAGGCAGCCGTCGTGGTCCGCGACGTGGACGGCGAGCCGGCCCTGGTCGCGTACCTCGCGCCGCGCCCCGACGAGCCGGACGAGGGGGCCGGCCGGTGGCGGGCGTTCCTGCGCGACTGGCTGCCCGACTACATGGTCCCCACGACGTACGTGCCGCTGGACGCCCTGCCGCTGACGGACAACGGCAAGGTCGACCGCCGGGCGTTGCCGGCCCCCGAACGCGGCGGCTCCCGGGCCGGCGACGGCGGCGCCGAGCCGACCACCCCGTTGCAGGTCGCCCTCGCCGAGCGCTGGGCGCAGGTGCTCGGCTACGACCGGGTCGGCATCGACGACGACTTCTTCGACCTCGGCGGGGACTCGTTCACCGCGATCCGGGCTCTCAGCGGCATCGAACCGCCGATCAGCGTGCTGGACCTGTTCCGCCACCCGACGATCCGGGGCCTCACCGGGCACGCCGGCGACGCGTCGGGTGCCCCGGACCGGCTGCTGCACGAGCTGACCCCACCCCGGGCGACCGCGCCGGCGGTGACGGTTCTCTGCGTGCCGTTCGCCGGGGCCGGCGCGGTGACCTACCAGTCGCTGGCCGCCGCGATGCCCGAGCACGTCGCGCTCTACGCCCTGCAACGCCCCGGGCACGACCTGAACCGGCCCGACGAGCCGCCGCTGGGCATGGACGAGCTGGTCGAGCGGTGCGTGGCCGAGGTGACCGCCGGGATCTCCGGGCCGGTGCTGGTCTACGGCCACTGCATGGGCGGCGCCACCGCCGTCGAGCTGGGCCGGCGGCTGGAGGCGGCCGGGGTGGACCTGCTCCGGGTGGTCGTCGGCGGGCACTTCCCGGCGCCCCGGCTGCCGGGCCGGTTCGCCCGCTGGTTCCGCCGCGCCTTCCCGATGGAACGCTGGACCTCCAAGCGGCACGCGCTGGACTTCCTGCGGGCCATGGGCTTCTTCACGGACGTGCTCGACGAGCGGGAGAAGGACTTCCTGATGGGGGTCTTCCTGGCCGACACCCGGGTCGGCGAGGACTACTACACCGACGTCTACGCCGAGGGGCTGCCCCGGCGGCTGGCGGCCCCGATCGTCTGCGTGGTGGGCACCGGCGACCGGGCCACCGAGCTGTACGAGGAGCGCTACCTGGAGTGGCGGTACTTCTCCGACTCGGTCTGCCTGCGCACCATCGAGGGCGCGGGCCACTACTTCCAGAAGCACCAGGCCACCGAGCTGGCCGACATCATCCTGGCCGACCCGCCGGAGCCGGCCGTCGCAGAACCGGCCCTCGCCGATCCGGTCGTTGTCGGGCCGGCCGTCGCGGAGGGGGTCGCCGGCGAGGTGGCGGCCTCGGCCGGGCCGTCCCGGGCGTCGGGCGGTGCGCCGCCGCCCCGAACGGCCGGCCCGGCGGCCGGGACCGGGTCGTCCGCCGCGCCACCCCGCCCCCGCGTACCCCGGACGACCGCCCCCGCGCCGGTTCCACCGGCCCGCTCCGGGCTGACCACGTTCTTCCTGGTCGCGTTCGGGCAGCTCGTGTCGCTGATCGGCACGGGGCTGACCGGGTTCGCCCTGTCGCTGTGGGTCTACCAGCGCACCGGCTCGATCTCCTGGTTCGCGCTGGCGTCGGTGCTGGCGCTGCTGCCGGCGGTGGTCCTCTCGCCGATCGCCGGCGCGCTGGCCGACCGTTGGGACCGCCGGCTCATCATGGTGTGCGCCGATTCCTTCGCCGCCTGCGGCACCGTTGTGCTGGCGGTGCTGCTCTGGACCGGCCGGGCGCAGCTCTGGCACGTCTTCGCGGCGCTCACGGTCAGCGCGCTGGCCACCGCGTTCCAGCAACCGGCGTACCTGGCGGCGGTGACCCAGCTGGTGCCGAAGCGGTACTACGGCCGGGCCAACGGCCTCATCTCGCTGGGCACCGCGACCAGCACCGTGCTCGCCCCGCTGGTCGGCGGCGCGCTGGTGGTCGCGATCGGGCTGCGCGGCATCGTCCTGATCGACCTGGTCAGCTTCGCCGTCGCGGTCGGCATCACCCTCGCCGTACGTTTCCCCGACACCCTGTTCAAGAAGCGGGAGGAGTCGTTCGGGCAGGAGGTCCTCGGCGGCTGGCGGTTCATCGCCCGCCGGCACGGCCTGCTCGCGATGATCGTCCTGACCGCGCTGCTCAACTACTTCTTCGCCGTCGTCGAGGTGCTGGCCACCCCGCTGATCCTCTCCTTCGGCGACCCCTCCGTGCTCGGCGTGGTGCTCGCCGCCAGCGGCGCCGGGTTGCTGTTCGGCAGCATCCTGATGGGCGTGTGGGGCGGCACGGCCCGGCGGACCACCGGCATCCTGACCGGCGTGGTGCTGCTCGGCGTCGCGATGCTGATGGTCGGGCTGCGTCCGGACCCGGTCTTCCCGGCGGTGGGCCTGTTCGGGCTGGGGCTCGCCGCGGCGCTTGTCAACACGCACTGGCTGGCCATCGTGCAGGCCAAGGTGGGGCTGGAGTTGCAGGGCCGGGTGCTCTCCACCACGCTGATGCTCTCCTGGCTGATGGTGCCCGCCGGGTTCCTCACCGCCGCCCCGCTGGCCGAGCGGGTCTTCGAGCCGCTGATGGCCTCCGGCGACGGCGTCGCCGGGACACTCGGCGCGGTGATCGGGCACGGGCCCGGGCGGGGGATCGCGCTCACCGCCGTCGTCGCCGGGCTGTGCACCCTGGCGCTCGCCGCCGCCGGGTGGGCGTACCGGCCGATCCGGCGGCTGGAGGACGAACTGCCGGACGCCGACCCGGGCACGGTGATCGTCACCGACAAGGACCGCATCCAGGAACTCGCCGACCGCCGGCTGGCCGAGCTGACGGGCACCCGCTGACCGGCGCCCCTCCGCGTCCGCCGCCCGCACCCCGGGCGGCGGACGGGCACGGTCCGGTCCCGGCACGCGTACGGCGAGCGCGTCGCGCGGCACGCGGCACGCGGGCCAGGGTGCTGCGCGTCGCCGGCCGGATCGGTCAGGATGACCTGCGCGAGGACATCGCCGGGGCGCGCGGCCAGCGGCGCGCCCGCGGACGGAAGGAGACCCGTGTCGTCCACTCTGCTCTCCCGTCGCGACCTGCGCTTCCTGCTGCACGACTGGCTGGAGGTGACCCGGCTGACCGAGCGGCCCCGCTACGCCGAGCACTCCCGGGAGACCTTCGACGCGGTGCTGGAACTCGCCGAACGGGTGGCCACCGAGCGGTTCGCCCCGCACAACCGGGCCGCCGACCTCGCCGAGCCCACCTTCGACGGCCGCCGGGTGCACACCATCCCGCAGGTCAAGCAGGCCCTCGACGTCTTCGCCGAGACCGGGCTGCTGGGCGCCGGCATGGACGCGTCGGTCGGCGGCATGCAGCTTCCGCACGTCGTACGGGCCGCCTGCTTCGCCTGGCTCCAGGCCGCCAACGTCGGCACCTCGGCGTACCCGCTGCTGACCCTCGGCAACGCCAACCTGCTGCTCGCGCACGGCAGCCCCGAGCAGATCGACACCTGGGTCCGGCCGATGGTGCAGGGGCGCTTCTTCGGCACGATGTGTCTGTCCGAGCCGCAGGCCGGCAGCTCGCTGGCCGACATCACCACCCGCGCCGAGCCGCAGGACGACGGGACGTACCGGCTGCACGGCACCAAGATGTGGATCTCCGGCGGCGACCACGAGCTGGCGGAGAACATCGTCCACCTGGTGCTCGCCCGGATTCCCGGCGGCCCGCCCGGGGTCAAGGGGATCTCGCTGTTCATCGTCCCGAAGGTGCTGCTGGCCGACGACGGCGCGCTCGGTGCCCGCAACGACGTCGTGCTGGTCGGCCTCAACCACAAGATGGGCTACCGCGGCACCACCAACACGCTGCTCAACTTCGGCGAAGGCGTGCACCGGCCCGGCGGACGCCCCGGCGCGGTCGGCTACCTGGTCGGCGAGCCGCACCAGGGCCTGGCGCAGATGTTCCACATGATGAACGAGGCGCGCGTCGGGGTGGGCGCCGGCGCCACCGCCCTCGGCTACACCGGCTACCTGAAGTCCCTGGCGTACGCCCGGCAGCGGCCACAGGGCCGCCCGCTGGCCGACAAGGATCCGGCCGCGCCGCAGGTGCCCATCGTCGCCCACCCGGACGTGCGCCGGATGCTGCTGGCGCAGAAGAGCTACGTGGAAGGCGCCCTGGCGCTGGTCCTCTACTGCGGTCGGCTGCTCGACGAGGAGAAGACCGCGCCGGAGACGGCGGACCAGGAGCGGGCGCGCCTGCTGCTCGACGTGCTCACCCCGATCGCGAAGAGCTGGCCGTCGCAGTGGTGCCTGGCCGCCAACGACCTGGCCATCCAGGTGCACGGCGGCTCCGGCTACACCCGGGACTATGACGTCGAGCAGCACTGGCGGGACAACCGGCTCAACCCGATCCACGAGGGCACCCACGGCATCCAGGCGCTGGACCTGCTGGGGCGCAAGGTCACCATGCGCGGTGGGGCGGGGCTGGCGCTGCTGGTGGAGACGGTCCGGGCCACGACCACCCGCGCGTGGAAGGCCGGGGGCGAGGCCGCCGAGCTGGCCGCCTCGCTCGGCGCCGCCCTCGACCGGGTCGCCCTGGTCACCCGGCGGCTGTGGAGCACCGGCGACCCCGAGGTGGCGCTGGCCAACGCGAGCGTCTACCTGGAGGCGGTCGGCCACGTGGCGGTCGCCTGGATGTGGCTGGAGCAGCTTCTCGTCGTCGAGGCGGCCGGCGGCCCCGGCGACGGCCCGGACGCCGACCTGTACGCCGGCAAGCGGCAGGCCGCCCGGTACTTCTTCCGGCACGAACTGCCCCGCACCGGTCCCCAGTTCGACCTGCTGGACAGCCTCGACCGGACCACGCTGGAGATGCGCGACGACTGGTTCTGACCCCCCCCCGCCGCCCGGCGTCGGCGTCCCCTGGCGTCGGGGTCGCCGTCGCGCCGGCCGAACATGCTCAGCGCGGCCGGCTCACCCGTCGGTTGACGGGCCGGCCGGGCGACCTGGCCCGGGCCCTCGCCGGCCTCGGCCGACCGGGTCGACGCCCGGTGCTCTCAGCCGGCGGCGAGCAGCCGGTCGCGGACCTCGCGGCGCAGGACCTTGCCGCTCGGGGAGCGGGGCAGGTCCTCGACGACGACCACGCGGCGGGGCACCTTGTACCCGGCCAGGTGTCGCCGGCACGCCGCCCGGACGTCCGCCTCGTCAGGCGGCTCGGCGCCCTCGTCCAGGACGACCGCCCCACCACCTCCTCGCCGCCGTGCGCGCCGGGCAGGCCGACCACCGCGGCGTCGCGGACGCCGGGGACGCGGCGCAGCGCGTCCTCCACCTCCGACGGGTAGACGTTGAACCCGCCGGTTCCGGTCGGCGACCATGGCCCACGGCTGGCTGGTCGCCTATGCGGCCGACGGGCGTCCGATCGCGACCTACGACGAGGAACTGGCCGCCGCCCTCGACGTCAGCGGTGCCCGGCGGAATGGCGCATCGCCTGCCGTCCCTTGACCACCGCCAGGACGACGACCACGGCCAGCGCCACCGCGCCGATGATCACCAGCCAGCGGACCGCCTCCAGCAGCAGCCCGAGCAGGACGAGCGCGCCGGCGATGACGCCGACGACCCAGAGCATGCTCCGCATGTCCACCTCCCGTGGCTCCGGCCGCAGCGGCGCGGCCTCCGGGCCCGACTTCCCGGTCCGTCCCGGGCCATGCCGCCGTGACCCCGAGGCTCGGGGCCGGGGCCCGGGGCCCGGGGCCCGACGGGCCGCAGGGCCGCGTCAGCGCTGGGCGACGTAGACCGTGTTGGCCGACTGCCCGCCGGTCAGCGGGTTGGCGAACGGGACGACGTGCGTCCGCGCGGTGCGGAACACGGCGGTGAGGACCGCCTCGAAGTCGGCATCGGGCGGGTCGTCCGACCAGAGGGCGAACACCCCGTCCGGGTGCAGGTGGGCGGCGAGCCGGCGCAGGCCGTCGGGGGTGTAGAAGGGGGCGTGGCCGGGGTGCAGCACGTTGCGCGGCGAGTGGTCCACGTCGAGCAGCACGGCGTGGAACCGCCGCCCCGGCTCCTGCGGGTCGAAGCCGGTGCCGTCGGCCACCGCGGCGAAGAAGTCGGCCCGCACGAACCGGGTACGCGGGTCGGCGGCCAGCCCGGCGGCGAAGGGCAGCAGCCCTCGGCGGTGCCAGTCGATGACGTCCTCGATCGCCTCCACCACCAGCAGCGAGCCGACCCGGTCGTCGGAGAGCGCGGTGCGGGCGGTGTAGCCGAGGCCGAGGCCGCCGACGACCACGTCGAGCCCCTGCCCGGACAAAGGAGCCAGGCCCAGCCGGGCCAGCTCGATCTCCGCGACGGGGAAGAGGCTGGACATCAGGAACTCGTCGTCGAGCTTGACCTCGTACACCTCGACGTCGAGCGACGGGTCGCGACGCCGGCGCAGGCTGATGAGGCCGATCGGGGTCTCCCGCCAGGCCAGTTCCTCGAATCGCACGCCCACGGGCCCGGATGCTACCCGCCGGTGTCCCGGGCCCCGGCGGCCGGCACGCGCATTCCTCCCGCCCGGCCGGGTATGCGTGCCTGTCGAGGGCCACCCGACCGGGGGCCGGGCAGGAGGCGCGCGGTGGCGGACATGCTGGCCGGACGGCTGCACCTGACGGAACGGGCGCTACGGATGGAGTCGGTGCCGGTGCCCGAGCCGCAGGCCGGGCAGGTGCGGATCCGGGTCGAGGCGGCGGGGGTCTGCCTGTCCGACGTGCACCTGATCGACGGCACCCTCACGCCGCTGTACCTGCCCGGCGACGTGGTGACGCTGGGGCACGAGGTCGCCGGGGTGGTCGACGCGTTCGGCGACGACGTCGAGGGCTGGCAGCCCGGCCAGCGGGTGCTGCTCCAGGCGGGGGAGCGGGACCGGCGCGGCACCGTGCTGACCCGGGGCGTGGACTACGACGGCGGTTGGGCCGAGTACGTCGTCGCCAGCGCGGACACGGTGGTGCCGATCCCGGACGACCTGCCCTTCGAGCAGGCCTGCATCATTCCCGACGCGGTCTCCACCCCCTGGGCGGCGGTGACGGACACCGCGCGGACCCGCCCCGGCGAGGCGGTCGGGGTGTGGGGCGTGGGCGGCCTGGGCGCGCACGCCGTGCAACTGCTGCGCCTGGTCGGTGCGGCCCCGGTGATCGCGGTGGAGCCGCTGGCGGCGGCGCGGGACCGGGCGGCGGCCCTGGGGGCCGACGCGGTGCTCGACCCGGCCGACACCGCGTTCCGCGATGCCGTGCTGGAGTTGACGGGCGGGCGGGGGCTCGACGTGGCGTTCGACTTCGCCGGGGTGACCGCCGTCCGCGAGCAGGCGTTGACCGTGCTCGGCCGCCGGGGCCGGCTGGTGCTCGCGGGGATCGCCAACCAGCCGGTGACGATCGCGTCGGACAGCCCGTTCAACTACTTCCAGCAGGCGGTGCTGGGCCACTACGGCTCGGAGGCCGAGCACGTCGAGCAGTTGGTGTCCCTCGCCCGGCAGGGCCGGCTCGACCTGTCGGCGTCGATCAGCGACGTGCTGCCGCTGGCCGACGCGGAGGAGGCGGTGCGGCGGGTGCACACCAAGCAGGGCAACCCGATCCGGCTGATCCTGCGCCCCTGAGCGGTCCGGTCCGTCGGCGCGCCAGTCCTCGCGGGCGGGGGAGTGTTCACGGCCGGGCGGTCGTCGGGCCCGGCCGGTCCGGACGACGGCGGCGGCGCCGCACCCCGGCGACCGTGACCGCCGTCGCCGCCGTCGCCGCTGCGAGGGCCCACAGCAGGGGGTCGGTCCGCAGGTGCGCGGGCAGTTGCCCGGCCAGGACGAACACGCCCATCGCCGCCACGGACCAGCCGAACGCGCGGCGCAGCACGTCCTCCCGGACGCGCCCGGCCAGCCGGCCGCCGGCCAGGCTGCCGACCACGGCGGCGGCGGTCACGGCGGTGGCCAGGCCCGGGTCGATGTCGACGGTGGACAGGTAGCCGGCCAGCCCCGCGAACGACTTCATCGCGATGACCACCAGCGAGGTGCCGACCGCGACCGGCATCGGCAGGCCGCCGAGCAGCGCGAGCGCGGGCACCACCAGGAACCCGCCGCCGGCGCCGACGAGCCCGGTGACCAGGCCGACCACGACGCCGTCGAGGAGCACCCGCGGCATCGGCAGCTGGTGCCGTCTGCGGCGCGCGTCGTCGCGCCGGCCGCGCAGCATGGCCGTCGCGGTGGCGAGCATCATGAGGGCGAAGCCGGCGAGCAGGACCGCGGCCGGGACGAACGCGGCGAGACGACCTCCGGCGTACGCGCCGGCCATGCCCGCGACCCCGAAGAGCAGGCCGGTGCGCCACCGGACCCGGCCCGCCCGGGCGTGCGGTAGCGCGCCGACGGCGCTGGTCACCCCGACGACGAGCAGCGAGGTGGCGATCGCCTCCCGGGCCGGCAGGTCGGCGACGTAGACCAGCAGCGGCACGGCGAGGATGGACCCGCCGCCGCCGAGCAGGCCGAGGCTCACCCCGATGAGGACGGCCAGCGTGACGGTCAGCGCGAGGCCGCCGGTCACGGCAGCGGCCTGGTCGTCGCGTGGTCCCCCAGTCGACTGACGACGGCTGCCGCGGGGGTGCGCACGTCCAGCATACGGGGAGCGCGGCCGGAGTCGATCGGCTCGCGCAGCGTGGTGGCGTCGAGGGTGGCGGGGCGAGCGTTCGGTGAAGTGTCCATCTCTCCTCTTTCAGGGAGGAACCGCCCGGGGGTGGGCAGGATCGGCCGGACCGCCGTCGATCGGAGCGGTGGGGCGGCTGCGAGCGCGCGTCGCCGTGCGGACGATCGGTGGCGGTCCGGCGCGTACGGGGGTCGGGCCGCCGGCGGCGGCCGGTGGAGCGGGTCGGTCAGGCGTCGCCGCGGCTCATGGCGACCCCGGCGGCCCCGGCCCGGCCGAACCTGTCGTCGATGACGACGACCTCGCGGCCCGCGTTGGCCAGCAGCGACGCGGCGGCGGTCGCCCGGTACCCGGAGCCGCAGTGCACCCAGACGGCGCCGGCGGGCACCTCGGCGAGGCGTCCGGGCAGGTCGGGCAGGGGGATGTGCACGGCGCCCTCGACGTGGCGATCGGTCCACTCGTTGGTCATCCGGACGTCGAGCACGACGTCCGGGGCGGGCAGCCCCGCCGGGGTGTCGCCGGCGCGGGCGGCGGCCAGCGCGGGGAAGTCGGCCATCCGCAGCTCGCGGAGCTGCCCCGGCTCGGCGGCCCACTGCCCGGGGTCGCCGGTGGCCCGGGCGGCCGGGCGGTCGATGCCGATGCGGACCAGTTCGCGCTGGGCGTCGGCGACCTGTTCTTCGGTCTCCGCCAGCAGGGTGAGCGGTGCGCCCCAGTCGATGAGCCAGCCGAGCCAGGTCGACATCGGGCCGTCGAGCCCGAGGGCGACCGTGCCCGCCAGGTGCGACGTGGCGTACGCCTTGCGGTGGCGCAGGTCGACGACCCACTGGCCGTCGGCGATCCGCTCCCGTAGCCCGGCGGCGTCGGCGCGGGCGACGGGGGTGAGGTCCACCGGTGCCGGACCGGCGAGGTTCGCCACGCCCATGTGGGCGTAGTACGCCGGGTAGGCGTCCAGCCCGGCGAGGGTCTCGGTGACGAACTCGTCGGCGGCCAGCCGCAGCACGGGGTTGGCCCGCTTCTCCCGGCCGATGGTCGACTCGGGCGCGTCGGACTGGCCGGCCGAGCAGAAGCTGCCGAAGCCGTGGGTGGGCCACACCTCGGCGCCGTCGGGCAGCAGGGCGGCCAGGCGCCTGGCCGAGGCGTGCTGGTGGTGGGCGAGTTCGTGGGCGTGCTGCTCGCCGAGCAGGTCGGTGCGGCCGGTGGTGCCGAAGAGCAGTGAGCCGCCGGTGAACACGCCGACCGGGCGCCAGCCGGCGTCGTCGGCCTCGTCGAGCACGTACGACAGGTGGTGGAAGGTGTGCCCCGGCGTGGCGAGCACCCGCAGCCGCAGCGCGTCGGAGACGGGCACCGTGTCGCCGTCGGCGAGGGGCGTCCGGTCGAACCCGACCTCGTCGTCGGCGCCGACGAGGTAGCGGGCGCCGGTCAGCCGGGCCAGTTCCAGGCCGCCGGAGACGTAGTCGTTGTGGATGTGGGTCTCCACCACGTGCGTGACGCGTACGCCCTTCTCGCCCGCGAGGTACAGGATCCGGTCGATGTCGCGCTGGGGGTCGACCACGACCGCCACCCTGCCGTCGGTGGCCAGGTAGCTGCGGTCGCCGAGCGAGGACGTCGCGATGACGGACACCTCAACTGCCATTGCCGTGCTCCTTGTGGGATCAGATACCCCCGGGGGTATGCGGCGGGCACACGTCGGGTGTGTCGACGTGTGCCATCTGTCTACCCGTGCACGCCGCTGTCACGCAACGTGTGCGGTGCGTTTCGTCGGGTGGCGATCAGGCGAGGGCGAGGAAGAGCTTCTCCAGCTCCTCCTCGGTCATCTCCGGGGAGTCCCCCCGCTCGCGGGCGGCGGTGCAGTGCCGCATGCCGGAGGCAATGATCTTGAACCCGGCCCGGTCGATCGCCTTCGACACCGCCGCGAGCTGGGTCAGCGCCTCGCGGCAGTCCTGGCCGGTCTCCATCATCTCGATCACCGCGTTGAGCTGGCCCCGGGCCCGCTTCAGGCGGGTCAGCGCCTCGCTGGTCATCTCCGGTCGAAGCTTCACCGCGCAACTCCTCGTCCTCTTCGGCATACCCCGGGGGGTACCCGTACGTGCCCATGCTATCTCCTCAGACGGGAGGCGGGCGCGTCCGCGTGGTGATCCTGGCCCGCACCGCCGGGGCGTCCCGCCGGGAATCCCGGCACCGCGGGGCGGTCGCCGCGACGCAGGGTCCTCGGGGCATCGACGCAACGCTTATCCTGTGCCCCGACCGCCCACCGGAAGGGATGCGATGCCGTCGCGGCAGGACCAACTGCACTCGTACCAGTTCACCGTCCAGCGGGCCGTCGCCGCCCTGGTGATGCGGGAGACCGACCCGGCGCAGTCGCCGTTCCGGCGGCTGGCCGGCGCCGCCCTGGCCAGCGTGCTGGTCGCGGCCATCGGCCTGGGCGGATTCGCCCTCTACGGCCTCTTCACCGGCGGCGGCAGCACGTGGCGCGACCCGGGCGCGGTGATCGTGGAGAAGGAGTCCGGCGCCCGGTTCGTCTACCGGGAGGAGAAGCTGCACCCGGTGCTCAACTACGCGTCGGCCCTGCTGATCATCGGCGCGGACCGGCCGAAGACGGTGCTCGTCTCCCGTCGCGCCATCGACGGGGTGCCGCGCGGGCTGCCGCTGGGCATCGCCGACGCCCCCGACTCGCTGCCCGCCAGGGGCCGCCTCTCCACCGCGCCGTGGACGGTCTGCTCCGTCGCCGCCGAGGCCGACCGGTCGGTGCCCCGCTCGGCGCTGCTGATCGGCGTGACCACGGGCGGGGGCCGGGCCCTGGGCGAGGACGCGCTGCTGCTGCGCCACCCCGACGGCGGGCTGCACCTGGTCTGGCACCAGCGCCGCTACCTGCTGCGCGATCCCAACCGGGTGCTGGCCGCCCTGGCGGCCACCCGGGCCCGGGCGGTCCCGGTGGCCCCGGCCCTGCTCAACAGCCTCCCCGTCGGCGCCGACCTCGCCCCGCTGGCGCTGCCGGCCCAGGGGGAACGCTCCGCGCGGGTGTCCGGGGCGCGCATCGGCGACGTCTACCTGGTGCGCAACTCCGGCGGCGGCCGGCAGTACGCCGTCGCGCTGCGGGATGGCCTGGCCGGCATCACCGAGTTGCAGGCCGGCCTGCTGCTCGCCCGCACGGGCCAGGGCGAACCGGAGCCGATCACGCTCGGGCGGTTCGCGGCGCTGCCCAAGCTGCCCGACCTGGCCCCGACGGGCCCCACCGCCCCGCCGACCGGGCCGCCCCGGTTGGCCGCCCCCGACGGGGCGGGGCTCTGTGCCCGGGTGGGCGACGACGGCGGCGTCACGGAGGTCCGGCTCGGCGTACGGCTGCCCGACCTCGCCGCCGCGCCCCGCACCGCCCCGGCGGCCGGGGGCGGGG
>NZ_JBFABB010000111.1:0-22800 GCF_040640035.1 Micromonospora sp. NPDC023633
GTACTGCACTCGGGAGGGTGTGGGAGAGTAGGACACCGCCGGACAATCTTTCAGTTCAGGGTCACCCCTTCGGGGTGGCCCTGAACTGCGTTACGGACCTTTCCCGAAGACCCGATCCACGACGAAGGCGGGCGGCACGACGAAGCCGGAGCCGCCGGCGTGCCGACCGGCAGGGATCTTCGACGACGACGCACCGGACACTGTGGGAGAGCCGCCATGCAGACCGTCGTGGAACCTCTGCGGGCCCGGCCCCGGCCCGACGACCAGCTGGACCGGTTGTTCGCCGACGGCTGGCCGGCCTTCATCGGCGCCGACCGGGAGGCGAGCCGTCACCTCGGACGCGTGCGGGAGGTGTTCGCCGACCTGGAGCTGGTGCTGCTCGACGGCGACGACGAGCTGGTCGCCGCAGGATGGGGCGTGCCGATCCGCTGGGACGGCGATCCGGCGCACCTGCCCGAGGGCTACACCGACTCGCTCCGGCACGCGATCACCGGCCACGACCACGGCGACACCCCCGACACCCTGGTGGTGATGGCCGCCCAGGTCCGCCCCGACCTACGCGGCCGGGGACTGGCCGGTGACCTGATCACGGCCCTGCGATCGCTGGCCGGTGAGCGCGGCTGGTCGCGCGTGGTCGCCCCGGTACGACCCACGCTCAAGGCCCGCTACCCCCTGACCCCGATCGAGCGGTTCGCCACCTGGACCCGCGAGGACGGCGCGCCGCTCGATCCCTGGGTCCGTACCCACTGGCGGCTCGGCGCCCGACTGGTCGCCACGGCGCCCCGGTCGCAGACGATGACGGGCACCGTCGCCGAGTGGCAGCAGTGGACGGGCCTGGCCTTCCCCGACAGCGGCGACTACGTCATCCCCGACGGGCTGGCCCCGTTGCGCATCGACCGCGACCTCGACCAGGGCACCTACACCGAACCCAACCTGTGGTTCCGCCACCGGTAGCGCAGGCGTAGGGGCGGATCGGCGCCCACGGGCGGCGCGTGCCGGGCCGCGGCGTCGACGGTCGGGCGCGGTACGCGTACGACAGGAGGAAGCCCCGCCGGCGACGTGGCCGGCGGGGCTTCTCCGAGCGGGAGTCGGGCGGCCGTCAGGACGGCTCGGGACCACAGATGAAGCGCGGCTCCGCGGAGTAGCGCCAGGTGAACTTCTCCCGCTTCACGACCTTGCCGTCCTTCTTGAACACGCGGAAGGCGTCCTGGGTGAACCCCTGGCTGCCGCTCGCCGGGATGCAGGTCGGGCCGGGCTTCAGGTAGACGGTCTCCGGGTGGGTGATGTTGCGGCGCGGGCTGTACTCGGTCTTCACGCTGTCCCAGATCTTCGTGCTCCAGATCGACACGGTGATCGAACTCGACGTGTAGGAGGTGTCGATCAGGACGCCGTGCTCGGTGTTGTTGCGGAACTTGAAGTCCAGGTCCGGCCAGAAGATGGTCGACTCGATGACCGCCGGGTACCGGCTGAACCAGTACGAGTGCGGCTTGTGCTCGACGTCCTCCAGCCCGGCGTAGTACGTCGCGTTGAACAGCGTGGTGGTGAACTGCGAGGTGCCGCCGCCCACCCCCGGGACCAGCTTGCCGTCGAGGATGACCGGGGCGTCCCGGTAGCCCTGGGCGTAGCCGCGCTCGCCGGTGTGCCCGTTGAGCGAGAACGTCTCGCCGGGCAGCACCACCGTGCCGTCGACGTCCTTCGCGATCGTGACGATGTTCTGGCTGCGCGGCGAGGAGAGCCCACCGGTGAAGTGCGTGGTGAAGGTGGAGACCCGCTCCTTGATGCCCAACCCGGCCAGCTTCGCGGCGGTCAGCTCCGGCTCCGCCGGCTTCAGCTCGCCGGTGACCTTCCGCTCGTCCGCCTTCGGCAGGACGGCGAGCAGGTCGCGGCCGAGGGCCTCGCTGTCGAGCTGCTGCCCGGGCTTGCCGTCGACGACCTTCGGCTTGCCGCCGGAGATGGTCATCCGCGCGTCCCTCGGCGGCACCTCGATCGCGGCCAGGTCGTCGCCGAGCGCGGCGCGCAGCCGCTTCACGTCGACCTGGGGGGTCAGCTTCCCAGCCTTGTCGGCGGTGAACCGGAGGCTCCGCGCGATCGCCTTCGGCGGGATCTGCACCGAGCCCTTGCCGGTGGTCAGCGTGACCGGGGCCGCGACGGCCGGCTTCGCCAGCTCGGCGACCAGCCGGTCCACCTCCTCGGCGGTGGTCGCCGGGTGCGTCTCGACCAGCGGCACGGTCACCGGCTGGCCGCTGAGCCAACCCTCCCGCACCACCTGCGCGGAGCGGTCCGGATCCAGCGCGAGGCTCGGCTTCGGGTGCACCGCCTTCGGCGTGGTGCCCTTCCAGGTGATCGCCGGCATGGTCATCTTCCGGCCCTGGTCGCCGACGACCTTCTCGAGGGCGGCGTCGAGCCGGGCCGCGTCCACGGTCACCACCGGCTGCACCGCCCGGGACCCCACGAGCCGGTCGACCGCGTGCGCCTCGGCCTCGGCCGCCGCCGCCACGGTGGCGTCGACGTCGACCGCCAGGCCGACGGCGGCCGGGTCGATCGTGGCGGTCCGCTCGCCGACGCGTACCGACAGCGGGGCGTTGAGGGTGGCGGCGCGGCGTTCGAGCTCCGCCCGCAGCTTCCGGGCGGCGTCCGCGCGGCTCCGGCCGCCGAGCTCCGCGCCGAGCACCGTCGTCCCGCGCGGCACGTCACCGGCGTACGCGTAGGCGCCCGCCCCGGCCACGGAGGCCAGCACCGCCGTGGCGACCCCGGCGGCCAGCAGCAGGCGGACCCGGCGGGACCGGGAGCCGGCCGGCCTGCCCGCCGGCGCGACCGGCTCCGGCTCGTCACCGGGCCAGGTCACGGCCGTGACCTGCACGGTGGGCCGTTCGTCGGCGGGTGGAGTCTTCTCGCCGTACAGCGTCACGGTCACCTCGATCGGACGTACCACAACGGGGGAGCGCGCCTCCGCCCGGAAGACACCTACGGTAACTGGCGCCCGGGCGGGGCGGCAGCCAGCGCCCACCCGTCACACCACGGCGTGTCGCCCGGCGTGTCGGGGGACACCGGGCCCGCCGTCGGCCGGGGCGGCGGGCATGGCACGGTTGGGGCATGGGAACGGACGAGGCGGTCCTGGCGTACGGGGGCGGTTGGCTGGACCGGGCGGGGGAACTGCGTACCGACCCGGAACGGATCGCCGCGCTGCTGGCGGACCCGGCGAGCACCCTGCTGCCGCTGTGGCGGGACCGCTGCCTGGTCGCCGGGGACGTGCCGGTGCGGCTGAGCGGGGAACGGGCGGCCAGGGCGCTCGCCGTCGCCGACGAGACCGTCTTCCTCGGCATGGACGAGGGCTCGGCCGTCTTCGCCGTGGACCTCTCCGGGCTGCCCGAGGCCACCGCCGTCGAGGTGGCGGGGGCGGGCGCCGCCCTCGACGTCCGGGCGCTGGTCGGCCGGCTCGACCCGGCCGGGGCGGCGGTCCAGGCGTACGCGCGGGGGCTGCTGCACTGGCACCGGCAGCAGCGCTTCTGCGGCACGTGCGGGGCGTCGACCGTCGCCCGGGGCGGCGGACACGTCCGGTCGTGTGCGGGGGCGGAGTGTGGCCGGCTCCTCTTTCCCCGGATCGAACCGGCGGTCATCGTGCTGGTCGAGGCGCCCGGCGCCCCCGACCGCTGCCTGCTGGCCCGGCACGCGGGCGCGCCCGAGGGGGCGTACTCGACGCTCGCCGGCTTCGTCGAGGTGGGCGAGAGCCTGGAGGACGCCGTCCGACGGGAGATGGCGGAGGAGGCCGGGGTGACGGTGACCGACCTCGCGTACGTGGGCTCGCAGGCGTGGCCGTTCCCGGCCGGCCTGATGGTCGGCTTCCGGGCGACCGCCGCGTCCGAGCAGGTGCGGGTGGACGGCGAGGAGCTGCTGGAGGCGCGCTGGTTCACCCGGGACGAGCTGCGCGAGCGGGCGGCCGCCGGACGGCCGCTGGGCCGCGCCGACTCGATCGACCACCACCTGCTGCGCTCCTGGCTCGCCGCTGGGGCCTGACCGGGCCAGCTCCTCCGGCGCGACGCGGCCGCCGCCGGTTTCTCAGCGGACGAGCACGGCGACCGGCGCGGACGGCGTACCGGTGTCGACGCCGTTGGTGGCGGCGACCCGGAACTCGTAGCGGTGCCCGCGGACCAGCAGCACGGCGGTGAAGTCCGTCCCGCTGACCGGCACCGGGTCCGTCCGCCACTGCCCGCCGGCCGTGACGTCCCGGAGCTGGACGCGGTAGGCGAGGCCCGGCCCCGCCGAACGCCAGGTCAGCCGGGCCTCGCCGTTGCCGCCCGCCGTCGCCGCCAGCCCGCCCGGCGTGGGCAGCCGCGGGACGGCCCGGACGGGCCTGCTCTGCCGACCGGCACCGGCCTGGTTGGCCGCGGCGACCGTGAACTCGTACTCGTGGCCGTTGCGCAGCTGGCGGATGGTGGCCTCGGTGCCCTGCACGGGCACCTCCTCCTCGGTGAACTCCCGCTCCCCGGCGGTGAGGTCGCGCCGATAGACGCGGTGCCACCCGCCGGGATTGGCCGACCGCCAGGTCAGCTCCACCTCGGAAGTTCCGACCTTCGTCACCCGCAGGCCGGTCGGCACCACCTGCGGCGCGGTGAAGCGCGCCCGGGCCCGCACCGGCGGGGAGAGCGGACCCTCCCGGTCGCGGTCCACCGCGCTGACGGCGAACTCGTACTCGTGGCCGTGCTCCAGGTAGCGGGCGAGGTGGCTCGGCCGGATCTCGAGTGCGGGCGAGCCGAGGCGGCTCCGGCCCGCCGTCACGTCGCGCCGGTAGACCCGGTAGGAGATGCCGGGCCCCAGGTTGGCCCAGCCGAGCCGGAGGTTGCCGTCCGGCTGGGCCTGGACGGTCAGCCGGGCCGGCGCGGCTGGCGGGCTGACCGAGGCGGTGGCCCGGACGGGCGCCGAGGGCGGGCTGTCCCCGCCGCCGCCGACCGCGACGACGGTGAACTCGTACGTCCGGGCGTGCCACAGCGAGCTGACGGTCGCGCTAGTGCCGGTGAACGTGCCGACGAGGGCCGGTTCCCGCTGCCCCGCCGTGACGTCGCGCCGGTAGAGCCGGAACAACTGGACGAACGGCACCGGCTCCCAGCGCACCGCGACGTCCCCGGTGCGGCCGGCCTCGGCCCGCAGCCCGCCCGGCGGCGGTGGCGGCGGCACGGTGGCGGTCATCCCCGCCACGGCCGACGGGGGGCCCTCGCCCCGACTCCCGACGGCGGTCACCCGGAACTCGTACTGGTGCCCGTTGACCAGGAAGTCGGCCGAGGAGCGGGGCTCGGCGGTCGGCTCGCCGATCCGGACGAAGTGGGTCTGCCCGGCGGTCACGTTCCGGCGGTGCACCAGGTAGCGCAGCTCGTCGTCGGTCGGGACGGGACGCCACCGCAGCTCGGCGTTGCCCGCGCCCCGCGCCTCGGCCGTGAGCGCCGCCGGCGCCGGCGGCACGTCGGCCCGGTCCGGCCGGGTGCGGGGCCAGTCGACCTCGACGAAGCGCGGCCGGTAGAGGCCGGCGTCGGCGTACGTCACCGCGTCGTCGACGTTGTTGACGTTGTAGGAGATGAGCAGCTTGCCCGGACGCGCCAGGTCGGGGTGCAGGTCGGCGTCGTAGACGAGGTGCCCGGCGTCGGTCTCGGGTGCGCGGTGCAGGTAGTCCGGCCCGTCGAACGGACCCGTCGGCCCGTCGGCCGAGTAGGCCACCAGGTCGGCGCTGAACACCAGGTTGTTCTCGTGGGTCACGAGCACGTACCGGTCGCCGACCCGCTGCACCCCGTACGTCGTGCCGACCCCGCTGAGGATGCGGGCGGAGCGGTCCGCCGCGGGCGTCCAGCCGCTGCCCGTCCAGAACTCCCACGGGCCCTGCAGGTCGTCCCCGGCGACCCGGGCGACGTGCGCGAACTTCGTCTCGCCGCTCGCCTCGGTGCCGTAGATCAGGGTGTGTCCGCCATCGCGGAGCAGGGTGGAGCCCCACGAGATGCGCTCCCCCAGCGGCAGCGGCCGGACCGCGGTGGGCGTCAGGCCGGGCAGTGCGAAGGTCGCCAGCGAGGTGCCCAGCAGGACGTGGTCCAGCGGGCCGTCGCCCGTGCGGCGGTAGCGGTTGACCAGCACCTGGAGGGTCCCGCCCACGACCTGGGCGTCGCCGATCCAGTGGAACTGGTCGGCTGCCGGCGGCGGCACCAGCGAGGCGGGGTCG
Source organism: Micromonospora sp. NPDC023633 (assembly GCF_040640035.1). Taxonomy (NCBI): domain Bacteria; kingdom Bacillati; phylum Actinomycetota; class Actinomycetes; order Micromonosporales; family Micromonosporaceae; genus Micromonospora; species Micromonospora sp. NPDC023633. Next base: position 6,200 of record NZ_JBFABB010000111.1, read on the forward strand.
TCGGCGGTGCCGCCGTGCACCGTCTCGCGCAGCTCGTCGCCCTGCTGCACCACGGCGGAGTTGTTGATGAACGACGCCGTGCGGGGGCGGGAGCCGTCCGGGCCGACGGGGCCGAGGAAGGTGTCGGAGAAGAGCCAGAGGAGCCGGCCGTCGGGGAGCCGGACCGAGGCCGTCCGGTCGGCGCCGTTCCACCGGCCGGAGGTGTCGCCGTAGCGCTCGAAGAGGGCGGTGAGCCGGTCGGCCGACATGCCGCCCTCGGCCCGCGCCCGGCCCGGGACGCCGGCCGTCAGGGTGAGCACCAGTGCGGTGGCGTACAACACGAGCAGCCAGCGGGCGTGCCCGCGGGCCTTTCCTGGTCCGGATCCGGTCGTGGCCGTGCTGACGCTCACCAGAAACCCCCGTCTCCTGGTTATCCGTCCCGCACTGTGACATGTCCTCCCGCTGGGGTGGTAGTGGCCGTACGGGTGCGTTTTGACCTGCTGTCCCGTTCGTGGGCGATTGTCAGGAGTCCCGTGACCACCGCGGTGATCGCAGCCGTCGCCAGGGCGGCCCCGGCGATCCCGGCGACGGTCCGCGGCACGACGGTCGCGACGGCGGCCACGAAGATCACCGTGGACGTCCACAGGGGAGCGGCGGGCCACCGGGCCGACGCCGCGACCCGGGCGTTGACCAGGATGAACACGACCGCGTACAGGGCGCCGGTGGCGGCGAAGAGCGGGGCGTAGCGGCCGGCTGCGGCGTAGGCGGGGCCGCCGGCCAGGCGGAAGGCCAGCCCGCCGGCGAGCGCCGAGCCGAGCACCAGCGCCGCCCCCGCGCCGCCGACCAGGGCCAGCGCGGTGACCAGGGCCCGCCGGTCCCCCCTGGCCAGCCGGGGCAGCGCGATCACGGTCACCACCTGCGGCGCCCACAGGGCCCCCTTGGTCAGCACGGTGCCGACGGCGTAGGTGCCGGAGACGTCCGGCGGCAGGAAGCGGCGGGCGAGCAGGAGGTCCGCGTAGGAGACGACCAGCATCGCCAGGGTGGCGCCGCTGGCGGTGAGCACGGTCCGGGTGGCGAGGGAGGGTACGGCCGGGTCGATGCCGGCCCCCCGGTTGAGGCGTACCAGCAGGGCGAGCACCAGGACCGAGGTGAGCGCGCCGGCCAGCAGCGACCCGGTGAGCCCGCCGTTGAGCGAGAGCCCGGCCACCATGCCCCCGTAGCGGCCGGCGCCGAGCAGCGCCATGCCGCCGGCGAGGCGCAGGAAGCGCTGGTCGCCCTGCAACTCGCCGAGCCAGCGGCCGGCCGCCACGACCGCCACGGTGAGCACGCCGAGCAGCAGCACCGCCGGGGCGGTCAGCCGGAGCTGGACGGCGGCCACCGGCAGCGTCAGGGCGAGCAGCGCGGCGGTGACGAGGACCGTGAGCAGGGTCGGTCGGGCGGTGGCGGCGCGACCATGCCGCGCCCGGTGCACGGCGACCGCGATCTGGAGCCCGGTGCTGGCCACACCGCCGATCGCACCCAGCGCCAGGAGCGTGGCGAGCGCGCTCAGCTCCGCCGGATCGAGGTGCCGCGCGCCGAGGACGGGCACCACGTAGGCCAGCCCGTTGACGAACACCCCGGCCAGCGTCACCGCGACGCCGGCGGTGCCGAGACCGGTCGCCCGGCCGGGCCTCTCCGCATCCGTTCCCATCAACCGTCCCGTGTCGCCGGCACTCCCGGGTGTGCGACGGGCGCGCGTACAGTGGCGCCACGCCGGTGCCACGCCCGGTCAGCGTAGTGAGGAGGTCAACCCTGCGGGAGAGGTCGATGCTCGTCGGGCTCGGGCTGGCCGTCACCCTGCTGGTGCTGGCTCCGCTGGCGGCACCCGGATACGTGCTCAGCTACGACATGGTCTTCGTGCCGCACCAGCCGTGGCGCGCCGAACTCGTCGCCCCGTCCGACTCGCTGCCGCGGGCGGTGCCGTTGGACGCCCTGGTGTCGCTGGCGAGCCAGGCGGCGCCCGGGTGGCTGGTGCAGCGGCTGGCCCTGGTCGCCGTGCTGCTGCTCGCCACCGTCGGCGCCGGGTTGCTGGTGCCGGCCCGGCATCCGGTCACCCGGCTGGTGGCCGCCGTCGGGTACGCGTGGACGCCCTACCTGGCGGAGCGGCTGCTGATCGGGCACTGGGGTCTGCTCCTGGCGTACGCGGCGCTGCCCTGGCTGGTGCTGGCGGCGATCCGGCTGCGGACCGGTGCCCGGCGGGCGCTGCCGCTGCTGGTGCTGGCCGCCGCCCTCGCCGCGGTGACCCCGACCGGTGGGCTCATCGCCCTGGCGAGCACCGTCGTGCTGGTGCCGCGGCGGGGCGGGGGCCGGGTCGGCGCGACCGCGGTGGCGGTGGTCCTGCTGCTGAACGCGCCCTGGCTGGTGGCGGCGGCCCTGACCCGGGCGGACGCCCGGACCGACCCCGACGGGGTGGCGGCCTTCGCGGCGCGGGCGGAGAACTGGAGCGGGGCGCTCGGCGCCCTGGCCGGCACCGGCGGGATCTGGAACGCACAGACGACGCCGGCGAGCCGGTCGTCCCCGCTGGCGCCGGTGGCCACCGCCGTCGTGCTGGCCCTGGCGGTCCTCGGCTACCGGACGCTGCGCCGCCGCTGGCCGGACGGGTTCGTCGACCGGCTCGCCGTGCTGGCGGCCGGCGGTTTCCTGCTTGCCGCCCTGGGCGTGCTGCCCGGCCTGGGCGCGTCGCTGGAGTGGCTGGTGGCCACGGTGCCGGGAGCCGGGGTGCTGCGCGACGGGCAGAAGTTCCTCGTCCCGTACGCCCTGCTGGTCGCCGTGGGGTTCGCGCTCGGCGCGGAACGGCTGGCCGGGGCGGCGGGCCGGGCCGGGCGGGCCGGCGCGGGCGCGGTGCTGGCCGGGGCGGTGGTGCTGCCGGTGGTGGTGCTGCCGGACCTGGCGTTCGGCGCGGCCGGCCGGCTGCGGCCGGTGGCCTATCCGGCGGACTGGGACGCCGTCGCCGCCCGCCTCGACGGCCAGCCGGGCGAGGTGCTCTCGTTGCCGCTGGGCTCCTACCGGGCCTATCCCTGGAACGGCGGCCGGACGGCGCTCGACCCGCTGCCCCGCTACGTCGACGCCGACGTCCTCGTCGACGACACGCTCTGGGTGGGCACGAGCGAGGTGAGCGGGGAGAACCCGCGCGTCGCGCACGTGCGGCGGGTGCTCGACGCCGACGCCCCGGTGCGGGACACCGGGGTGCGCTGGGTGGTGGTGCAACGGGTGGCCGGCGGGCAGCGGATGGACCCGGCGGCGTTGGTCGGGCTGCGCGAGGTCTACGCCGGCGAGGACCTGACCCTGTACGAGAACCCGGCCGCGCGCGGCGCCGGTGCGCAGTGAGCTGTCGGCTCCCGCCGCCGGGCCGGTATCGATCGTCCTCGCGGCCCTCCCCACCGACGCTACTTGGTGGTAACGTCCCGCGCACGCAGCTCACGAGGAGGAAGTCAGCACCATGCGCAGTGCTCTCTCGTTGGTTCTCGCCGGGGTGATCGCGGTCGCTCTCGGCGTCTTCGGGTCGGTGGCGCTGGCCACCACCCTCACCGGCACCTCGTCGTCCGAGGCCGCCAAGGCCGAGCAGGCCGCGCGGACCAGCTCGGACGGCGGTGGCGGCGGCGCCAACAAGCCGCTGGTCTACGGCACGAGGTAGGACGGCTCCACCGGCTCCAATTGCTCCGCCGGCACCACAGCCCGAGCGTTCGCGGCCCTCGTCACGAGGGCCGCGAATTTTTCGCCCGAGACCGGCCAGGTGAAGCGGGCCGCGTGCGCCCGCGCCGCCGTGCCCATCGCGGTGCGCCGGCCGTCGTCGGTCAGCAGCAGCCGCACCTTGGCGACGAAGTCGTCGACGTCGTCGGCGAGCAGGCCGGTCTCGCCGTCGACGAGCGCCTCCTCGACCCCGCCGGCGCCGCGGAACGCCACCGTAGGCGTGCCGACCGCCCCGGCCTCCACGATGGTCAGCCCCCAGCCCTCCTTGAGCGACGGGGTGAGCGCGACCCAGGCGCTGGCCAGCAGCTCCCGCTTCTCGGCGTCGCTGACGAAGCCGGTGAAGCGGACCCGGTCGGTGACGCCCAGCTCCTCGGCGAGCTGGCGCAGCTGCGGCTCCCACCAGCCCTGGCCGGCGACCACGAGGGTGAGCCCGGGCAGCTCGCCGGTGAGCCCGGCGACCGCGTGCAGGGCCAGCTCGACCTGCTTGTGCGGCACCAGCCGGCCGAGCACCACCAGGGACGGGTGCGGGGTGCGCGGGACCGGCCCGACGGTCATGTCGGGCGTGCCGTTGTGCACGATGGCGACCCGGGACGGGTCGATGCCGAGGGTGGCCAGCTCCTGCCGGGTGGCCGCGGAGACGGTCACGTACTGGCAGCGGCGGTAGACGCGCGGGGCGAGCCAGGACTCGACCCACCAGCCGAAGCCGGCCAGCCAGCGGCCCAGCACCACCGGCCACTGCTCGCGGTGCACGTGGTGCACCAGCGCGATCACCGGGCGGCCGGCGTACAGGGCGGACAGGAAGGGCAGGCCGTTGCCGACGTCCACGATCACGTCGGGGCGACCGCCCCGCCCCCGGGTCAGCGGCCCGAGGCCCAACGCGCCGGCCAGGTAGACGAGCGCGGCGCGCAGGTAGACGGTGTGCCGACCGCCGCGCCGCAGCACCCGTACGCCGGCGGCGGTGACCTCCTCGGCGGGACCGGCGGAGTGGGTGGCGCAGAGCAGCGTGGCGCGGTGACCCCGGCGCACGAGTTCGCTGGCGATCCGCTCGACGTACACCTCCGAACCGCCGCCCTCCGGGTTCCGGGTGTCGCGCCAGTTGAGGAAAAGTACGTGCCGGGTGGCGGCAGGCGGTGCTTCCACACTTACTCCTACTGCCGAGTAGTCTTCGCGTCGCGTCACACTATGGGCTTCGTCACGCCCCCCGCAATGCCCGATCGGAGGCGAAATGCAGCAGGCGCCGGCCCGCCCGGAGCTGACCGACCGACCGGACGCCACATCGAGAAGGGTGTGGCGTCTGCGCTTGGTCGCGGTCTGTCTCGGTTTGTCGGCCCTGGCGTTCCTCCAGGATCCGGGCATGATCGCCATCGACACGAAGGTGGACCTGGCGGTCGATCCAGCCGGATGGCTGAGCCGCGCCCTGCACGTCTGGGACCCGGACGGCACCTTCGGCCAGCTTCAGAATCAGGCGTACGGCTACCTCTGGCCGATGGGCCCGTTCTTCCTGCTCGGCGAGGTGCTCGACATCCCGGCCTGGGCGGTGCAGCGGCTCTGGTGGGCGCTGCTGATGACGGTGGCCTGCACCGGCGTGGTCCGGCTGGCCGAGCGGCTGCACATCGGCACGCCGGCCGCCCGCCTGCTCGCCGGGGTGGCCTTCGCGCTCTCCCCCCGGCTGGTGACCGAGCTGGGCCCGATCTCGGTGGAGGCGTGGCCGAGCGCCCTCGCCCCCTGGGTGCTGGTGCCCCTGGTCGGGCTGGCCCGGGGCGGCTCCGTACGCCGGGCGGTGGCCCTGTCCGCGCTGGTGGTGGCGTGTGCCGGCGGCGTCAACGCGACGGCGGTGCTGGCCGTCGTGCCGCTGGCCGGTCTCTGGCTGGTCGGCCTGCACCCGTTCCGGCTGCGGATCAGGGCGCTGGTCGCCTGGGGGCTGGCGGTGGGCGCGGCGACCGCCTGGTGGCTGGTGCCCCTGCTGCTGCTGGGCCGGTACAGCCCGCCGTTCCTCGACTACATCGAGACGGCGCCGGTCACCACCGGGCCCACCGACATGACCACCGTGCTGCGCGGCGCCTCGCACTGGCACGCGTACCTCAACGGCGCGTACGGGCCGCCCTGGTCTGCCGGCTGGCGGCTGGCCACCGAGCGGCCGCTCGTGGTCGCCACCCTGGTGGTCGCCGGCCTCGGCCTCGCCGGCCTGGCCCGGCGCGGAATGCCGCACCGGCGTTTCCTGGTCACCGGCCTGCTGGTCGGGCTGGCCCTGGTCGGGCTCGGTCACGTCGGCGCGGTCGACGGGTTCGGCGCCCAGACGCAGCGGGACTTCCTCGACGCGGCCGGCGCGCCGCTGCGCAACGTGCACAAGTTCGACGTGGTGCTGCGGCTGCCGCTCATCCTCGGGCTCGCCCACCTGGTCGGGCTGGTGGCACGGGCGGCGCGTGCGGCCGACCGGCCCGATGTGGACCCGGGCCTGCCCCGCCTGCTCCAGCCGGTGCGGCTGCGCGCCACGCTGGTGACCGGCACCGCCCTCGTCGCGGTCGCCGGGGTGGCCGCGCCGGCACTGGCGGCCGGGCTGCCCGCCCAGGGCAGCTTCCGGGAGGTGCCCGGCTACTGGCACCAGGCGACCTCCTGGCTGGACCGCAACCTCGGCGACGACCGGGTGCTGGTGGTGCCCGCCGCCCGCTTCCCCCGCTACCTGTGGGGCAGCCCGAGCGACGAGGTCACCCAGCCCCTGCTGGAGAGCCCCTGGGCGGTGCGCAGCTCGGTGCCGCTCACCCCGCCGGGCACGATCCGGCTGCTCGACGCCGTCGAGTCGGCGCTGGCCAACGGGGAGGGTTCGGCCGGGCTGGCCGACCTGCTCGCCCGCTCCGGCGTGCGGTACCTGCTGCTCCGCTCCGACCTCGACTACGGCCGCTCGGGGGCCACCCAGCCGGTGGTGGTCCGGCAGGCGCTGCAACGCTCGCCCGGCATCCGTCCGGTGCGGGCCTTCGGGCCGGAGGTCGGCGGCGGCCAGCTGCCCGGCAACTTCGTCGACCACGGGCTGGACGTGAAGGTCCGGGCCCTGGAGGTGTACGAGGTCGCGCAGCCGGTCAGCCCCGTCGTCGCGTACGACGCGAAGGGCCTGACCACCGTGGTGGGTGGGCCGGAGTCGCTGCTCCAGATCGCGGCGGCCGGCCGGCTCTCCGACGCCCCGACGGTGCTCGCCGGGGATCGGCCGGCGGGGCTGGCCGACGGCCCGGTGGTGCTCACCGACGGGATGCGCCGGCGCGAGGTCGCGTTCGGGCAGCCGCACGACAACGCCTCGGCGACCCTGACGTCCGCCGACGAGGCGAGGCTCGGCGCGCCCGCCCGGGACTACCTGCCGTCGTGGGGCGAGGACCAGGCCACCACCGTGCGCTACCTGGGCATCGAGTCGGTCACCGCGTCGAGTTCCTGGTCCGACGCCCAGCCGCTGGTCGGTGGCCGGCCGGCGCACCAGCCGTACGCGGCGCTCGACGGCAGCCTCGCCACCGCCTGGCGCTCGGCGCCCGGGACGGTCACCACCGGGCAGTGGCTCCAGGTGGAGCTGACCGAGCCGCAGGTGGTCCGCGAGGTGGGGCTCACCTTCGACACCGGCGCCGACTCCCTGCCCACGAGGATCACCGTCAGCGCCGGCAACCAGCAGGCGGTGGTGGAGAACCCGGGCCAGAGCGTGCAGGTCACCGTGCCCGCCGGCTACCCGACCCGCCGGGTGCGCGTCTCCATCGACCAGGTCTTCGACATCCGGGCCGGCTTCGGCGGCGTCGGCATCGCCGAGATCACCATCCCGGGTGTGCGGGCCGAGCGGACCCTGGCCGTGCCGGCGCCGCCGGCCACCGCCGCCCCGGCCGCCGTGGTGCTCACGGCCGCCGCCGGCGCCTCGCCCTGCGTCTTCGACGAGGGCCGGCCGATCTGCGACGGCGGGCTGGTCCGGGAGTCCGAGGACGGCGACCGGATCGACCGGACGCTGAGCCTGCCGGTCGCCGCCGGCTACGACGTGGCGCTGCGGGTACGCCCCCGTGCGGGCGGCGCGCTGAACGCGCTGCTCGACGGCGGGGGCGCGGCGGCCGTCACGCGCGGTGTCAGCCCGGTGGTCGCCGCCTCCAGCGTCGGCGTCTCCCACCCCGCGGCCCGGCCGGGCGCGGTGGTCGACGGCGATCCGGCGACGACCTGGTACGCCGCCAGCTCCGACCGGCAGCCGTGGCTGCGCCTGACCTGGCCGAAGACCCGCCAGATCGCCGGGCTGAAGGTGACCCTGCCACCCACGGCGGCGGCGGCCCGCCCGTGGCAGGCCACCGTGATCGGGGACGGCGGCATGCGCGGCGGCGTCTTCGACGAGGGCGGCAGCCTGGTCTTCGACCGGCCGCTGACGACCGACGAGATCACCGTGCTGATCTCCGACGTGGTGCCGGCCAACACCTTCGACCCGTACCGGCGGTTGTCGCAGAGCCTGCCGGTCGGGGTGGGCGAGCTGATCGTGTTGCCCGACGGCCCGGTGCCCCGCAACGATCCGGCGGCCCGCGTCACGCTCCCCTGCGGCACCGGGCCCACCGTCGAGGTCGGCGACGCCTCGCGCCGCACGGCCCTGGTGGCCAGCCGGCGGGAGCTGGTGGAGCTGCGCGAGGTGGACGCGGTGCTCTGCGGCGCCGGCGCGAAGGATCCGCTGCCCCTGGCCGGCGGTGAGGTGCGGGTGGTGGCGAAGGCCAGCCGGCTGGCGACGCCGACCCAGCTCGTCCTCACCCCGGACGCCGTGGTCCCGGGGACCGCCGACGGCAGCGCGGCCGGCCCGGCGGGCGTCGCCGGCTCGGCGGTAGCGGCGGACGTCGTGCGGACCCCGGTCCGGGTGGACGGCTGGTCGGCCACCAGGCGGTCGCTGCACCTGGGCGGGTACCCGGGTCAGCGGGTGCTGGCCCTGCGGGAGAACGCGAACGCCGGATGGGAGGCCACCGCCGGCGGCGAGCGGCTCACCCCGTTCGTGGTGGACGGCTGGCAGCAGGGCTGGCTGGTGCCGGCCGGGTTCTCCGGTGAGGTGCGGCTGCGGTTCGCCCCGGACGACGGGTACGTCCTGGCGCTGGGCGCCGGCGCGATCCTGCTGGGCGGGGTCGCGGTGGCCGCACTGCTGCCGAGCCGGGGCGTCCCGGCGGCGGCGGTGGGGCCGGCGCGTCGCCGCCGGCACCGGCTGCTCGCCCTGGTGTTCGGCGGGGCGGCGCTGCTGCTGGTCGGGGGCCTGGCCGCGGTCGCGGTCGTGCTGCTCGCGGCGGCCGGCGTGGTGGCCGGTCACGCGCTGGAGCCGCGCCTGCCCGCGCCGGACCGGCGCGGGCTGCGCCGGGTGTACGGGTTGGTCGGGCGCTGGCTGCCAGTGGCCTGCTTCGGGCTGGCCGGCTGGTACGCGGTGACCCGGGGCGGGCACACCGACGCGGCGCCTCAGCTGGCGGCGGTCGCCGCCGCGACGGTGCTCTGGGTCTCGCTCGTGCTCCCGCGGCGGCGCGGCCAGGGGCCGTTCCAGCGTTGGAAGGGACGCTCGACGGCGTAGTAGCTGATCGCGGCGAGGACCAGCCCACCGGCGACGGTGATCAGGAAGATCTCGCCCGTGTCACCGGTGAAGTTCGGTCGGTCGCCGACGACGTAGACCCCCTCCAGCACGAACGGGTGCCAGAGGAACAGCCCGTAGGACACCCGACCGAGCCACCGGCCGACGACGCCGCCGAGGACGGCCTTGGTGCGGGTGGCCGGCCCGAACGCCACCGGCAGCACCACCATCACCGCCACCAGGGCGTACAGCGCCATCTTCAGCCCGAACTGGGCGGCGGTGGGTTCGGCCAGGTCGCGGGGCCCGACGATGGGCGTGGTGGCGACGGCCAGCGCGGCCAGCGCGACCGACCAGCAGGCGAGCGGCGCGGCGCCGAGGTCGTCCAGCCACCGCCAGCGGTCACCGGTGCCGGTGCGCAGCGACACGTGGACGGTGGCCAGCGCCATGCCGGCGCCGAACCAGCCGGCGTACGAGGGCAGCCACATGGTGTGCAGGCCCAGGTCGAGCAGGCCGAATCCCATCAGGGCCACCCAGCCGGCGGTGATCGCCAGCGCCGCCGCGACGATGAGGACGGTGGACCGGCCGGGACGCCAGCGCCGCCGGAGCAGCAGCACGGCGAGCAGCGGCAGCAGCAGGTAGAAGGCCGCCTCGGTGGCCAGGCTCCAGGTCTGGCTCAGGCCGTGACGCAACTGCCGGGGCTCGTAGATCTGGGCCAACGTCAGGTGTCGCCACCAGTCGCCGGCGGCCGTCGGCTGGTTCTGCGGCAGCACCAGCAGGCAGACCACCACGGTCAGCCAGTACGCGGGCAGGATGCGGGTCGCCCGGCGCCACAGGTAGCGCCGGGCGGAGGGGCGCCGCTGCCCGGTGGCGGACGAGTGGGCGTACGGGCGGAAGAGCAGGAAGCCGGAGAGCACGAAGAAGACGGCGACGCCCACGTCGAGGCGGGACAGCCAGCTGCCCAGCCCCGAGTCGCCGGTGTTCGCACCGGTGGCGAACCCGACGTGGTGCCCGACGACGGCCAGCGCGCCGATCACCCGTACGGCGTCCAGCGCGGGCAGTCGGCGGAGGTCGTGATCCGGAGTTGGGGCAGACATCAACCGTCCAGAGGGTCGCGTGAATATGTAACCCGGGAGTAACCTGCGGCCAAGTTTAGGGACAGGACCGCTCGCCGGACACCGGCTGACTGTCTTTGTTGGGAGGATCAGTGAAGGCTCGTCTGGGCGCCGTGCTGTTCGGGACAGGCGTCTTGTGTCTTGTGCTCGCCGCGGGGGCGGCGTTCTTCGTGGCACCGACGGTGACGAAACTGCCGTACGACCTGAAGCTGTGCAACGCGGAGAACAAGCCGGAGGGTTGCCTGAAGCCGAGCGTCGCGGTGGCGGAGAACGCCAAGTTCCTGCAGCTCAAGAAGGATGCCCCGCCGACGGTGCAGACCGGAACGCTGCAGGCCACCACCGAGGTGGCGCCGCAGGCGGGCACCACCGAGTCGGAGATGACCGGCGACCGGGAGGGCAAGGCGGTCGTCTGGGGCGCGTACGGCACGGTGAAGTGGATCCAGACCGGCGAGGTGATCAGCCAGTACTCCGCGGAGCTGGCCCTGGACCGGCGGACCGCCGCGGCGGTCGGCTGGGACAAGCAGTTCCTCCAGGCCGACGGCCCGGAGGGGCCGAGCGAGGTCACCTTCGGCGGGCAGACCTACAAGTTCCCGTTCCACACCGAGCGCAAGGACTACGAGTACTTCGATCGTGACCTGCGCAAGGCGCTGCCGATCCGGTTCGACGGCACCGAGAAGATCAACGGCACCGAGGCGTACCGGTTCCGGCAGGTCATCGAGGAGACCGACCTGGGCATGCCGGCCGAGCGGGTCGGTGGCCTGCTCGGGGCGTTCGCGCCGGGCGCGACCAGCGGCAAGGTGATGTACGGCAACACCCGCACCATCTGGGTCGAGCCGGTCAGCGGCAACCTGGTCAAGGTGCGGGAGCAGCAGAAGAAGACGCTGGTGCCGGACCAGGGCGCGCCCACCGCGCTGCTGGACGCCGACTTCGTCTACACCGACGAGACCATCGCGAACAGCGTCGAGTCGGCCGGCAAGAACCGGGACAAGCTGCTGCTGATCGGGCGGACCATCCCGCTCGTGCTGACGGTCGTCGGCGCGCTGGCGCTGCTCGTCGGGCTCTGGCTGGTGCTGGCCGGACGCCGGGCCACCGCCGCCGCGCGGCACCGTGCCGCCGGCGGGGACGCCACCACGGCGCCCGCGCCGCGGGCGTCGTCCGAGCAGGTCACCACCGGGGCGCCGGCGCACGACGGCGAAGCCGGAGACCGGTAGCCGACCGTCGGGCGGCGTTCCTGGTGTGTGGGCGCCGATCACCGACAACCATGTGACAGGCCGTCACCGTCGCTCCCGTACGCGGGGCGACGGTGGCGGCCTGTCACGCAGGCGGGGGGCGGCCGGCCGGCCTCGTTGTTACTGAACCGTGATCTGTCCCGCTCCTCGTCACTCACGGTCGCCGCCGGGCGACGATGTGCTCGGTTTGCGGGAAAATCATCGATAGATACCGATAATTTCGGGGATCCTCCTCGCGAAGCTCGGCTACCGAGCGTCATGGCGGTCGCCGTAGCCGGCGGCGCGGCTCTTGTGGCCTGCGCCTTCAGCGGAGCATCATCGGGCACGTTCATTACTCGTCGGTAACCGTGGCGGCTCAAGTGCGGGCCCGACCCCGTCCCCTCTGGTCCCGGCAGGAGGCGTACGTGACGACCGTCGATCCGCAGTCCGACCGGCGCGGCCGGTGCCGCGCGGCGTGGCACGGCTTGCACCGCCGGCGGCGGGTGCGGCCGTTCCGGGGCGGCTCGCTGACCGCGCTGGCCGATCCCCGGCCGTACGTCGCGCTGCTCGGCCTCTTCGCCGCCGTGGCGCTCGCCGGGCCCGGCCCGACGCCGGTGCACGGTGCGGCGCTGCCGATTCCCGCCTGCCCGACCACGGCTCCGGGCCAGGGCGGAACGCGGCCGGCGCCGAGCGGAACGCCCCTGGCGCCCACCGGCATGCCGAGTGCGACGCCGGCCCCGAGCGCCCCCGGCCCGTCCCCGTCGGCGGGCGGCGGGACCGTCGTCCTGGACGGCCTTCTCGGTGGCGGCCGGGACGACGCGGCTTCCCGCGCGACGCCGTCGGCCACCCCGACCGCCCACCCCACGGCCGCTCCGACCCCCCGCTCCACGGCCACGGCCGCTCCGACCGCCCGCCCCACGGCCACCCCGAGCGTCCGACCCACGGCCACGGCCACGGGTCGGCCGGCGGCTCCCGGCCCGTCGTGCGCGCCGGCCAGCCCGACGCCGAGCCGGCCCGGGCCGGTGGTGACGGGCGGGCCGCTGCCGCGGATCGACCCCGATCCGGGGCAGCCGGTGGTGGCGCCGGTCCCGTCGCTGCTCACCGGTTCGCAGGTGACCATGACCGGGCTGCGGTTCGAGGGCGTCGTCGACCTGCCGACCGCCGACGGCAGCCTGCGGGCGTTGAAGTTCACCATGGACCGGGCGGTCACCGACGACTTCCTGCTCCGCTCGCCGGGGCCGGACGGCACGACGATGCGGTTCGCCACGGACCGGCTGACGGTGCGGGGGGACGTCGCCTTCTGCGCCACCCGGTTCGTCGGGCGGCTGCTCGGCGTCAAGATCACGCTGACCCCGGACCTGCCTCTTCCCGACGGCCTGCCGATCACGTCACCGGTGCCGATCACCTTCACCGACCCGGCCATGGAACTGGCGTTCGTCCGCAGCGACGCGCTGACCGCCCAGCCGGCGCTGAAGCTCACCCTCTCCTGACCTCACTGCGCACCACCACCCGGTGCGGGGCCGGTGTCCCTCCGGCCCCGCACCGCCGACCTCAGAGGCGGGTGAGCGCCTTGCGCAACGGGTCGAGCCCCAGCGAGCCGAGGTCGAGCGCCTGGCGGTGGAACTCCTTGAGGTCGAAGTCGGCGCCCTTGCGGGCCTTCGCCTCGTCACGGGCCTGGAGCCAGATCCGCTCGCCCACCTTGTAGGAGGGCGCCTGCCCCGGCCAGCCGAGGTAGCGGTTCAGCTCGAAGCGCAGGTTCTCGTCCGGCACCCGGCAGTGCGCCCGCATGAACTCCCAGCCCAGCTCCGGGGTCCAGCGCTCGCCCGGGTGGAAGCCGAACGGGTTGTCCTTCGGGATCTCCAGCTCCAGGTGCATGCCGATGTCGACGATCACCCGGGCGGCCCGGAACGCCTGGCCGTCCAGCATGCCGAGCTTGTCGCCCGGGTCCTCCAGGTAGCCCAGCTCGTCCATCAGCCGCTCCGCGTAGAGCGCCCAGCCCTCGCCGTGCCCGGAGACCCAGCAGAGCAGCCGCTGCCAGCGGTTGAGCAGCTCGGCCCGCACGGCGGTCTGGGCGACCTGGAGGTGGTGACCCGGCACGCCCTCGTGGAAGACGGTGGTCACCTCGCGCCAGGTGGAGAAGTCGGTGACGCCCTGCGGCACCGCCCACCACATCCGTCCGGGGCGGGAGAAGTCCTCGCTCGGGCCGGTGTAGTAGATCGCGCCGTCGCTCGTCGGGGCGAGGCAGCACTCGATGTGGCGTACCTGCTCCGGGATGTCGAAGTGGGTGCCGTGCAGGTCGCCGATGGCCTTGTCGGCGAGCGCCTGCATCCAGTCCCGGAACGCCTCCTTGCCCCGGATCGTCCGGGCCGGGTCGGCGTCCAGCGCCTCGACCGCCTCGTCGATGGTGGCGCCGGGGCCGACGATCCGGCCGGCCACCGTCCGCATGTCGGCCTCCAGCCGGGCCAGCTCCTCGAACCCCCAGGCGTACGTCTCGTCGAGGTCGATCTTCGCCCCGAGGAAGTACTGCGAGGCCAACTCGTAGCGCTCGCGGCCCGCCGCCTGCTTCTCCCGGCCGAGCGGGGCCAGCTCGGTGCGGAGGAACTGGCCGAACTCGGCCGTCGCCGCGGTCGCCGCCGCCGCGCCCCGCCGCAGCTCGGCGCCGAGGGTGCCGTCGGCGCCCAGCCGCTCGACCAGCCCGTGGAAGAAGTTGTCGCCGTCCGGGTCGACCCAGATGTCGCACTGCTTGGCGACCTCGACCAGTTGGACCCGCGCGCTGACGTGGCCGGCGGCGGCCGCCTCGCGCAGCGTCGCCTTGTAGCCCTCCAGGGTGCCCGCGAAGCGGTTGAGCCGGGCGGCCACGTTGGCCTTGGCGTCGTCGCCCTCGGTCGGCATCAGGTCGAAGACCATGCGGACCTCGTGCAGACCGCTGGAGATCACGTTGACCTCGCTGCTCGCCTCGCCGGCGTCGTAGCGGGCGAGGTCGAGGCCGAGTCGCTCCTGCATGGCCTCCTTGGCGGTCCGCTCCGCCTCCGACTCCGGCTCGGTCACGTCCAGGTCGGCCAGCGTCCGCCGGGTCAGCTCCGCCCGGGCCGTGTAACCGTCGGGCGACAGGTCGTCGAGCTGGTCGTCGTGGCCGGCGATGCCGACGTAGGTGGCACCGATCGGGCTCAGCGGCGCCCACTCGGCGACGTACCGGTTCGCGAGGTCATCGATTCGTCCCACGCTGCGACCCTACGTGAGAGCACCGCCGGGTTGTCGAACGCGTGCTGCGTGTTCAGGGCAGCAGGTCGGCGGGTTCGAAGTCGATCGGGAACGGCAGGTCGGCCGAAAGTCGCCGACCGCCGACCGCCCTGGCGACGGTGTCGTAACCGCCGAGCTTGCCGAGGGTGAAGAGCTCCGCCTGGGCATGCCCCAGCCGGCGGGAGAGTTCGACCCGCAGGAAGTACGGCACCCGCCCCTCCGCGCACCGCATCGGCTTGTCGACGAAGTCCTGCCGGCGGCTGCCGGGCGAGACGAACTCCACCGCCATCGTGCAGAGGTGGGCCGGGATCCACCGGTCCTCCTCGTCGGTCTTCGGCAGCGCGTGCAGGACGGTGACGTCGGGCTGGATCCAGCGCCGCGGCGAGAAGGTCAGGTTCACCTGCCCGAACACGTAGAACCCGTGGGTCTCCGCGGCGGGTGACAGAATGCGGGCGAGCTTTATCTCGCCGTAGCTGTTCGTGCCGACCTCGGCGGGCGTCATGACCAACCTCCCGTCGATGCACTCGTAGCGCGCATCGGGTAGCCCCGGCAACGGGAGGTATCGGTCGGCGAACTGGGTCGTCCACATGCCGTCGAGGTCGACGAGCGGGTCGAAACGCATCGGCATCGCCACGGCGTGCACCTCCTCAGGGTGGTCAACGCGCCACCAGCGTAGGCGGTTTCTGTGGTGGTCGACACGGCGTGGAAGAAGTCGCGGGACATCGTCGTACGGCTGCGGCAGAGTGTCAGGGGTGACAGTGGATTCCACTCCTGACCGGGCGGCGTTGCGGAGCTGGCTGCCCGGGTTCCTGGCGCTGGCCGCGATCTGGGGCTCCAGCTTCCTGTTCATCAAGATCGGCATCGGGGAACTGCATCCGCTGCACCTCACCCTCTACCGGGTCGGCGCCGGCGCGCTGACACTGCTGCTGGTGCTCGCCGTGCTCCGCGACCGGCTGCCCGCCGAGCCCCGGGTCTGGGCGCACCTGACCGTGGTCGCCGCGTTCGGCGTCGCCGTGCCGTTCACCCTCTTCGGCTACGGCGAGCAGCGCGTCGAGTCGATGCTCGCGGGCATCTGGAACGCCACCACCCCCCTCATCGTGCTGCCGCTGGCCGTGCTGGTCTTCCGCACCGAGCGGCTGACCGTACGCCGGGCGGTCGGGATGGCGCTGGGCTTCGCCGGGGTGCTGGTGGTGCTCGGCGTCTGGCAGGGGGTGGGCGGGGCGCACTTCACCGGGCAGCTGATGTGCCTGGGCGCGGCCGCCTGCTACGGCGTCGCCATCCCGTACCAGAAGAAGTTCGTCGCGGGCAGCGCGCACTCCGGGCTCTCGCTCTCGGCGGCACAGCTGCTGATCGCGACCGCCCAGCTCGCGGTCGTCGCGCCGCTGGTGGCGGGGGCGCCGCCGGCGCCGACCGGCCTCTCGGCCGAGGTGCTCGCCAGCGTGCTCGCGCTCGGCGCGCTCGGCACCGGCCTCGCCTTCGTCATCAACCTGCGCAACATCCGGGTCGCCGGGGCGAGCACCGCCTCCACCGTCACCTATCTGATCCCGGTGTTCGCGGTGCTCATCGGCGCCCTGGCCCTCGACGAGCAGCTCACCTGGCACCAGCCGGTGGGCGCGCTCGTCGTGCTGCTCGGCGTCGCCGTCTCGCAGGGCCTGATCGGCCGCCGCCGGCCCGGGCCCGCCGGCGTCACCGAGCCGTCCGTGCCCGACGCCGCCGTGCCGGCCGCCGCAGCCAACGTGCCGGCGGCCGCCGCCGAGCCGGCCGATGCCGCGACCGAGCCGGTCGCCGCCATGCAGCAAG
>NZ_JBFABB010000112.1:0-22583 GCF_040640035.1 Micromonospora sp. NPDC023633
ATGTGGACGGCCTCCAGCCGCTGCCACTCTGTGTGAGCCTCGTACCGCGCCTCCTCGTCGAGGTCGGGAAGCCATTGCAGGCAGGCGGCGAGGAATGCCTTCTCCGCAGCACTCTTGTGGTCCAGCAGAGTGCCGTCTAGGTCCAGCAGGACGGCTTTCACCCGCATCGTCATCACACGACTCTCTGGAAGTCGACCGCTGCCCGCACGGCGCTCACGGTATCGCGGGTCATGGTCCATGGATTTCCCCGTAGCCGGACCCAGGGCATCACCGACCACTCGGCCGGAAGCGATGGCAGTTCGGCGTCCCGCGTACGGCCGGTCCTCAGCCGTTGCGGGGATCATGGCGTCGCCGAAGTCCGTCATGTCGCGTTCCAGGACGATCCGCCGCTCGTCCTGGTCGACGTCGGTCAGCACCTCGATACGGGACGCCGTGAAGTCGGCCCCGCACAGCACCACACCGTGCAGCGGCGTGGCTGAAGCCGGCCGGGAGCCAAAGGCGCGAGCGAAATCCGCAGGCCAGAACAAGTCCTTGCCGACGCTCGGCCGCGCCGGCATATGCTCCAGCTCCGGCGCCATCGCTCGCCCGCCATGCCCGACCGCTACCGCGAACGGCAGCCCGAGAACCGAGCCGTCATACGGCGACACCACCGACTTGTCGTTGGTATCGAAGAGTCGTTCCAAGCCGCGAAGACCGGATTCGGCCTGGACCAGCACCAACACCGCCGCTGGACGTCCTGGCACCGCTGGAGCACCCTGGCGATCCTCGCCCACGCCTTCCTCGCCGCCGCGACCACACACCGCAGCCATCCCGACCCGACCGGGCTGATCGCGTTGAGCGTTAACGAACTACGTCACCTGTTCAACATCCTGATCATCGAACCCGCCCGTCGCCGCCGCGACCCACTGCTCTGGTCCGTACGCCGACGCCGCCACCAAGCACGAGCAATGACCAGCCACTACGCCCGGCAAGCCCTCACCGAGCCGTGATCACAATCCCCGGCTGGAGTACTAGCCGACATCGCGGCCACCGCGGCGGCTCTGTGGCAGCGGTTCAGGGTCAGTACCGGACGCCATACGCCACACCGACCGCGGCCATGGCCGCGCGAGATCCGCACCTCAAGATTCTGACGATCTCCTCCGGGATCGACTCCCGCACGCCGCCCAGGCAGTACAGATCCGCCGCCACAGACGCACCTCGACCAGCCGGAACGGTTCACCACCGAACCCGTCTACGCCATCACTGACCCACATGTGCACTAGGCCGAACCCGGCGCAACTCGCCGGCTCGATCCGCGGTCACTGGTCCATCGAGAACAAGGTCCACCGGGTCCGCGACGTCACCTACGACGAAGACCCAACCCAGATCCGCACCGGCACCGGACCCCAAGTCACGGCCGCCCTCCGCAACGCCGCCTTCAGTGCACTCCGCACCACCGGCACCACCGGCATCACCAACATCGCCACCACCAACCGCCACCACGCCCGCGACAACACCCGCCCACTGGCACCACCCGGCATCACCTGCCCTGGAAACACGAATACGCCAATAACACCAGTCAGGCTGCACCCGACCCGCCTCGGACCACCACTGGGGCACCGGCACACACCGTCCGCGCCTGCCCCGACTGTGGTCAACCCATCGCCGTCGTCGCCCCGGCCCGACACGCCGCACAACATCCGATAAACGACAAAACGCACACACACAACCGGATACACTCAACTCACCCAAGTGGGAATTTTGGGGAGTAACTTGGCACTTCTACCGAGCCTCATCAATGAGGCTGACGGGCGGAGGCGACTGGAGATCCGCCAGTGGCTTCCCGAACATCTGGCGCACCCCAGCAGGGAGGTCGGCGCCAAGCGCGCACCGAGCTGGACGCCACGCTGATGAATGTCCAGGCTGTGGCAGCTGATCATCGAGAGGTAGAGGCATGGCAAAGCTGATTTACGTGACGAACGTGTCGCTTGACGGCTACATCGAGGACGAACGCGGCGCCTTCGACATGGTCCCACTCGACGACGAGGTATTCGCGTTCCACACCGACCTCGTGCGGTCGGTGGGCACGTTTCTCTACGGGCGGCGACTGTACGAAGCGATGGCCGTCTGGGAGACCGACGCCGCTCTGGCCGCGAAGTCCGACCTCATGGCCGACTTCGCGAACGCCTGGCAGGCGGCGAGCAAGGTCGTCTATTCCGAGAACCTTCCCGCAGCGTCAACTGCCGACACCCGACTCGAACGCCGTTTCGACCCCGCCGCGGTACAGGAACTGAAGGCCACGGCCAGCGGCGATCTCCACGTAGGAGGCGCCAACCTCGCGACGCAGGCTTTCAAGGCCGGGCTGGTCGACGAATGCCAACTGTTCATCCTGCCCGTTGTCGTCGGCGGGGGCAAGCCAGGGCTGCCGACCGGCATGCGTGAGAACCTCGAGCTCCTCGATGAGCGCCGATTCCGAAACGGCGTCGTACACCTCCGCTACCGCTCTCTCGGGCAGTGAACGACAGCCTGTCCGATAGCTGACCGGGCCCTGCGGTCGCGTGCACGGCGTCGACCTCGCGTCGGAGCACGTCACGCTCGCGTTCGAGCGGGCGGGACTCCTGGCGGTCCCGGTCGAGATCCGCGAGGGCGACCTGCTCGCGCTGCCGTACCCAGACGCCTCGTTCGACGCCCTCTGGTGCGCCAACGGGGTCCCGTACCTCTCCGACGAAGACCTGTCACGCGCTCTGGCCGAGATGGTCCGCGTCGTCCGCCCTGGCGGCCTGGTGGTGGTCAAGGAGCTCGGCGTCGACCCAATCACCATCCGGCCCGGGCCGCGGATTCTGGTCTCCGACTTCTTCCGGGCCGCGGGCACCAAGCCGGGGTACGCCGAGCAGCTGCTGCGCGGCGCTGGGTCGGCAGGCGGCGGGGCCGGGGATGGACGTGGACGCCTGGAGCGCCTTCGCCGACCCCGACCACCCCGCCAACCCGCTCAACGACCCGGCGAGCGTACGTCTCCGCGGGCCGCACGCTCGGCATCGGCACCCGCCCCTGAGGAGCCGCGCGCCACTCCCGCAGTAACCAGGCAGGCGATCACCGGGCCGCCTACGAAGTTCCTGCTGGCCGGGCCCGCCTCGGACGGGCCCACCGCCGCATCGCCGGGCGCTCCACCAGCGCATACAAGAGCCATGCGACGAGCACACAAGCCAGATAGGCGCCGACGAGGAACGCGATCGCGGCCACGGTACCGAACGGGCGTGACGTGAACATCCCGCCCAGGCCCCATTGGTGGTTGAACGCAGCTTGCAGCGAGAAGAACACGGTGATGTGGACGAGATAGAAGGCATAGGAGATCTCGCCCAGGAAGACCATGCCGCGGGTGTTGAACAGCGTCCGGCGCCCGGCGAGGTCCGCCGCGGCCGCGCCGGTGATCACCAGTGCGAGCGGGATGATGAATACCGCCTGGTATCCCTCCTCGTACAGCTTGAGCGGCAGGGTCGCCACGTACGCCACCACCAGCAGCACCACGATGTACAGCGGCCGCACGCCTCGCCAGCGGCCCGTCATCAGGATCTTGGCCATGATCATTCCGGCCAGGAACTCGAACACCCGCGTGACCGGGAGATAGTAGAGGAACCACAGCTGGGGCCAGGAAAGCGAGGCGGAGACGGGGGTCGACGGACTGTCGGGCAGGAACAGCCGCGAGACCACCGGCATGAGCAGAGCGGCCACGGCCACCAGCCCCGCGTACAGCCACAGTCGGCTGGGCCGGATTCGGTTGACCAGGATCAGGAGGAGCGGGAAGCACAGGTAGAACAGCAACTCAACCGACAGCGTCCACGTCGGTGGGTTTATCGCGAACAGTTGGTAGTTGAAGTCCGGCACCCATGCCTGCAGGAGAGGGAGGCTGACCAACGCTTGGGGCCACGGGACGGCGCGCCCGGCCACAAACATCAGGAGCAGCAGGATGGCATACACCACGAGGTGGCTCGGGAAGATCTTGAAGAATCGCCGCCGGTAGTACTGTTTGACATTGTCGTGCGGCTTGGCCGACCAGGTCAGGATGAAGCCGCTCAGCACGAAGAAGTACATGATACTCAGGGGGCCCAGGTTGCGGGCGAGCGCATTGTAGGCATTCTGGATGCCCTGGTCGGAGAACAGCGGCTGGTACATCGCGTGGTGGATGTACACCAGGGTCGCGGCCACGGTCCGCAGCGCCGTCAGGGAAGGGAGTCTGGTGCCGGAGGGCGCGGGGAGCACCGTTGCTCTGTCTACCTCTTCTTGCGCTGTCATCGGCGGCTGTCCTTTCGCTCGGCACCGAGGATCCCATGGGTCCCGTGGCGAAAGCGTCTTCGGAAATGCGATCATCCCGGCGCTCAGGGGAGGGCTCCCGGGCGGCCGCTCGGCGACGAGTCATGTGGACCACTGCTGGCCGGCGCTCCGACAGGCCCGGCACTCGGTGACCCCGAAGATCGCCCCCCAGCCGATGGCTCGCGAAGGGTTGGGGCTTTTCAGGAAGTCGGCCTGCATCCGACATTCCCGATTCTCCCGCTCGAGCTCACAAACCGAGCCCGCTCGCTCAACTTGAGCGGCACAGGTAGTCGCGCCGCGACGATCACGTGCGCTCGTTGACCCGGAGTGCTTCCTGGGCCAACGCGACGCTCGCGGTGACGTTGGGCTGCGGGTGCGACGAGCGCGGGGTTCGACGAGGGCTCGATCCGGCTGCGTCCGAAGTGGCCCGGAGGTGTGAAAGGGGACGTTCGCGATGCGGAGGAGCGGCTATGCCTGCTGGCTGTGAGCGCGCACTGCACGTTCGAAGTCCCACGAAGCCATGCTCCACGCACCCGCCGTCGCGACGCTGACCGGCCGCCTCGCGGACCTGTCCCCCGCAGTCCGGGAGTAGCGCGCTCGTCAGTGAACCACTCCGCGCAACCCAGCCGCGAGGGGCGTGTACCGGTTGTCGTTGGATCGAATGGCCGAGGCGGCGGCCTGTTCTGAATTGGCCGTGCGGCAGCGGCGCTAGCGCATCCGCGTCCGGGTGAGCTCCCGCACGGCCACCGTCGGCAGCAGGATCGAGATGCCGCCGTGGCTACGCAGCATGGACATGTCGCGCCACACCCGCTCAAGGCGCTCGCCGTGCCGGATCGAACTTGCGCCGGCTGTCGGCATCAGGTAGTTCGCCACCGCGTCCCAGCATAGTTGGATCACGTGTCGGCAAATTGCCGAGATCCGCAGGTCCAATTCCCTGGTGACCGCTGCGGGGCCGCTAGAGCTAGCGTCGTGCCATTGCTTGACAGCGTTCAGCAATGCGGCCTCTGCGGTACCTATGATCCCGACAGCGTCGCCATACCAGAACTGGTAGTCGGGATCGTTATGACGGCGCACGATTGGCGGCACCAGGGTCGATCGACTCCGCAGGAGGTCTTCGTAGATGTCAAGCGCTCCCTGCGCGATGCCCACAGCCAGGGCCGCGTTACACAAATTCGTGAAGGAGAGCGGCCCACCGCCATACTCCGGATTGCCGTGCAGGGCCCGGCCCGGCGTGCCCGCTGAGACGTCGGCCTCCATGATCTGCACACCGGGGAGGGCAAGGTAGTCAGGGATGTAGGCGTTTTCCATGGTGATGCTGTGCGACCCACTGCCTCGCAGGCCCAACTGCTGGCCCCAGTCGTCCAACCGCGTCCACTGGCTGCGCGGCGCGATGAAGAACAAGGGCGTCGGAGGCGCCCCGTCGTCTCCAGAGATCAGGGCATGTCCCAGAAAATGGGTTCCATAAGGAGCCCCGGAACAGTAAGGCCACTTGCCACTGATTGTCCAGCCGCCGTCTGCGGCTGGCACAGCGGATCCACTGGGGACGGCGGTGCCGGGGCAGATGAAGTCGCCGACACCGAACACTTCCGATTGAGCCTGCTCACCGAACATCGTGGCCACAATGTGCGTGTGCATGGCCCCGAGGGTGTACATCCAGCCGGTCGACGGGCATCCGCGCAGCAGGGTCGCGGAGACGCGCACGAAGGTCTCGAGGCCGAACTCGTACCCGCCGTAACGACGGGGCTGCAGAATTCGGTAGAAGCCGTTGCGTGCGAACTTCTCGTGGATGTCCTCGGCATAGAAGCTGCGTTCCTCGACCTCTGCCTGGCGGTCGATGAGTTCGGGGACCATTGCCTCGGCTCTCGCCACAACCTGCTCTGCGGTGAGATCAGGCTCGGCCGGAGCAGGGAAGTCGTGTTCGGCGGTGTTGCTAATTCTTGTCACGGTGCAGAATCCTTCCGGCTGCTGACGGTTCTCCCGGTCAGATGTAGGGCGCGTGTTGGAGTCCAGTCCGCAGACGATCCGTTTCGCCGAGATGGAACTGATACCGCTTCGATGGCCTCGTAGAGTATTCCAAACCCTTAGCCCTGCCACGTCTTTCAGATTGCTGATACCTCGAGCAGGTACGGCGGGCCACAGCGCAGTCTTGAAGGCGCAATCGAACAGCGTCGGCGGTACGTTCCATCAATGAGGTCTGGTCTGCGAACTAGTGGACGGAGATGAGGCGGCATGGGTTCCAGGTCCATCCAGGAGCAGTTCGCCAGGCAAGTAGCCCAGACGCCCGACGCGCCGGCAGTGTCCGGGGACAGAGTGCGGCTGACCTATCGGCAGCTCGATGAGCGCGCCAACCATCTGGCGCATCAGCTGATCAGCCTCGGCGTCCGGCCCGGAGAGCCGGTCGCGGTACTGGTCACGCGATCACCTGAGCTGGTCGTGGCGACGCTGGGCGTGCTCAAGGCGGGTGCGGTCTACATGCCGTTGCACAACGCCCATCCGTTGGAGGCCAAGCAGCGGTTCATGGACAACGCCGGGCGGCCGGTGCTGCTGACCGACGAGGAGTCCCGCCGCGCGGGCCTACCGGTCAGCAAACGGACGGTGCTCGTCGACTCAGCCTCCGCGCAGCGGGATCGGTCGGTCGTCGGCCCGAACATCGACACACGATCCGACGACTTGGCGTGCATCATCCACACCTCGGGTTCGGAGGGCTTGCCGCGCGGCGTCTGCGTGACACACCGGGGCGTGCTGAGCGTCGCCTTGGACTCGTGCTGGGACACCAGCAGCCAGGACCGAGTGCTCATGGTGGCGCCGTATGCAGCCGCGGTGTCGACCTACGAGCTCTGGGTTCCGCTGCTGCGTGGTGGTCACCTGGTCCTGGCGCCGCCCGGTCGCCTGGATCTCGGCACTCTCCGGCGACTAATTCGGGACAACGAGATCACCGCCGTCCAGCTCACCAGCGGCCTGTTCCGGGTGCTCGCCGACAAGGCGCCGGATTGCCTTGCAACCGTTGGTGAAGTCTCGACCGGTGGCGATGTCATCTCGCCGAGCGCCGTCGAGCGAGTGCTGAAGGCGTGCCCTGGCATCACGGTGCGTCCGACCTACGGGGCGAGCGAGGTTACGTTGTTCGCCACGACCACAACGGTAACCGCGCCGTACGTCCCCTCAACGAGGGTGCCGGTCGGCCGCCCGATGGACAACGTCCAGCTGTATGTGCTCGACGAGCGGCTCCGACCGGTCGGCACCGGCCATGTCGGGGAGCTCTACATCGCGGGTGAACGGCTGGCGCGCGGCTACCTGGGCCGACCAGGCCTGACCGCCGAGCGCTTTGTGGCGAACCGGTTCAGCGGTCCCGGGAAGCGGATGTACCGGTCCGGCGACCTGGTCCGCTGGACCACCGACGACATGATCGAGTTTGTCGGTCGAGCAAACGACCAGGTGAAGATCCGCGGATTCAGGGTCGGGATCGCCGAGGTCGAAGCAGCCCTCACCACCTACCCGGAGATCTCCGAGGCGCTCGTCGTGGCCCGGCAGGACGAGGACGGCCACCACACCCTTGTCGGGTATGTCGTTGGCAGGACTGACGCGGTGGACATCACCGCGCTCCGCAAGCATGCGGAAAAGGTGCTGCCCGACTACATGATCCCCGCCGCGTTCGTCGTGCTCGACTCACTCCCGCTCACGCCCAATGGCAAGGTGGACCGTCGGGCGCTGCCCGAACCGGTGCTCGCCGGCTCGTCGACCTACCAGCCCCCGAGCACGGCACAGCAGGAAACCCTGTGCTCCGCCTTCGCCAACGCCCTGGGCGTGGCAGAGGTGGGAGTCAACGACAGCTTCTTCGAACTCGGTGGGCAGTCGCTGAGCGGGATCCGGCTGATTCAGACGGTCAACGAGGCACTCAGCGTAGAGCTCACGCTCGATCACTTGTTTGAGTTTCCCACGGTCACCGAGCTCGACCAGTACCTCCTGGAACAGGCGGAACCAGTTGATAGGAGCCAGGATGAGCCCAACTAAGATCACAGGCGTCGACGCGACCGAGACGCTCCCGCTGTCGCTCAATCATGAGTTTGTCGACGCATTTGATCACGGCAGTGACGACGGGCCATTCGGTTTCCGGTACCACGTGGTGGATGCGTGGCGCGTCACGGGCGGGCCGATCGATGTCGCTGCCCTGCGCGACGCTCTGCAAGACGTCGTCAAGCGGCACGAGGCGCTCCGGACGCGAATCGTCGGCGCGGCGGGGAACCGGCGCCAGGAGATCTCGCCACCTGGTCCGGTGCGCGTGGAGATCCGCGACTTTCCGGAAACGTCTGAGGCATCGCGCGCGGCGCGGGCCGAGGCGCTGCGGCGGGAAGTCGAAAAGGAAACGATGGGGGCGGACGAGACGCCCGCCCTGCGTGCCGTGCTGGGCAGGTTCGACGACCAGGACGCGGTCTTGGCGCTGATGATCCATCACATCGTCTCGGACGGAATGTCCATGGAGGTGGTCATCCGAGACCTGGCCAACCGGTACGCCGCGAGGACAGGTCACACCGTCCCGGACCTGCCGAAAGCACCGCAATACCGCGAATTCTCTGACTGGCAACGTACCGGGGCCGGTGCGGGCACTGAAGCGGCGCGAGAATACTGGCGCCGCAAGCTGGACGGCGCTCTGTTCACGGCGCTCCCCACGGACATCCCGCGTTCCGCGAACCTTCCCGAGTCGACCGCAGCCCATCGCTTCCTGATACCGAACGAGGTAATCTCGAACATCGACCGGATGGCCAGAACCTACCGCACCACGCGGTTCATGGCACTCGTCGCGATGTACCAGCTGCTCGTGCATCGGCTGACCGGCGCCACGGACGTAGTCATCGCGACGTTCACTCCAGGGCGTGGCGGGCAGCTGTTCGAGGACACCGTCGGCCCGATTTTCAACTTCCTGCCACTTCGCACTGACATTGCCGGGTGCACATCATTCGAAGAATTGCTTGGAAGGACCCGGCGCACCTGCCTCGAAGCATTCTCGCACGAAATCCCGGCCCTTCACATATTCGGGCAGGCCCCGGAGCTGATGCGACCGGCCACTTCCGACACCGCGGCCGCGGCCGTGTTTCAGGCTCTTCCCGATCAGAAGCAGTACGTCGAGGCACCAGGAGAGCTGAGGTATGCCCGGATACCGCGGATGATGGGCCCACAGTCGCGGAAGTCTTCCGTGCCGGATGGCGCACTGTGGACCCTGACCAGGGAGCCGTCGGGCGGCGTTTCCGGCTGCCTTGACTACAAGCGAAACCTGTTCCGCGAGGAAACCATCGCCTCGATGGCCGCGAACTTCGAAGAGATAGCACGGACCTTCAGCTCCTCGCCCGATGCGTCGCTGGGGCTGACCTGACGCTGATCGCGCACACGGCCGCCGAGCGCGCAGGCCTGCCGATGTCGGGCAGGCCTGCGCGCAGGATCTCCGCGAGACTCCGGCGCGGGTGACGACCCCATCTGCCGGCTAGCCGCGAGACCGCCTACCTCACCGTGTCACTTGCCCCCGACCAAGCCCAACCCGCCGACCTGCAGGACTGGGCCCGCCGCGGATGGCACATCGAAAACAAGATCGACAACGGCGCGGACGAGCGTCCGTATCCGCTCAGCGACATGGAAGGAATGTCATGACAAACCCGTTCGAAGACGCGAACGGCAGCTACCTGGTGCTGGTCAACGACGAGAACCAGCACTCGCTGTGGCCGGCAGACATCGATGTGCCCGAGGGCTGGCGAACCGTAGTTGCTGCCACTTCGCGTCAGGAGTGCCTGGCGTACGTGGAGGAGCACTGGACGGACATGCGCCCGACCAGCCTCGTCAACGGCTACTGAGGCGGCTGGCCTGACATCGGCGCGACGCTCGACACGCCGTGGGCGCTGTTGTCGGCCTGCAACGAGCTGCACAGCAGGCTCCGCTGCCTGGGCGAACGCACCAACGCACTCAGGGCCCCGGCAAAGTCCTCAGGTGATGCCGAGTAGGGCCAGTGGGCGGGTGTTGTCGCGGGCGCGGCGTTGGCGGCGGCGGATCTGTAGTGCCTGTGCGGCGTGCGGGAGGTCGATCCCGGTGGAGATCGTCAGAATCTTGAGGGTGCGGATCTCGCGGCGGCTGCGGCCGAACCGGCGGGGCCAGCGACACCGTGAACTCATGCTTCGACGCGCTGTTTACCTGTAAGGGTCAGCAGGGCGGCGTGTGTCTGTCCGTCGGCGGCCACGACAAGGCCCCGGCGCCGGTATGCAGTGGTTGACCCTCGGTCCCGGCAGCTACCGCCGCCGCCGCGCCGGGCGAAGACCTGCCCACGGCTCATCCTCGCCAGTACCCGTCGGACACCAGCGACGCGCGATGGCAGATCATGGCGGCTATATCCCCGTCGGCGGTACGGTCGACGGCCGTGGCGGTGGCCCGGTGACCTACCCACGTCGCGACATCGTCGATGCAATCCGCTACGTCGACCACAACAGTTGCGTGTGGCGGGCGCTGCCGGTCGACTTCCCGCCCTGGTCCACCGTCTCCCTGCTTCCGCACCTGGAACGCCGACGGCGCCCTGACCCGACTGCACAACAGCCTGCGCGAGCAGATCCGCCACGCCGAAGGTCGTCATGCCGAGCCGTCGGCGGCGATCCTGGACTCCCAGTCGGTGCGCGCGGCCGAGACCGTTGCAACCGGCAGCCGCGGCTACGACGCCGGGAAGAAGGTCAATGGGCGCAAGCGGCACATCGTCGTGGACACCACCGGGCTGCTGCTGGTCGTGGTGATCACCAGTGCCGGCGTGCAGGACCGCCATGGGCGGCCGGCTGCTGCTGTGGGCCCTGGCCAACTTCATGGAGTTCTCTCCCCTGGAGCCACCGCATGACGGCGATCATGGTGTCATCAGGCTCCGGGGAACGCCGGGCGGACTCTTCGCCGCCCGTGCGCTCCTCCCTCCGGCGCCCCGGGAATCACCAGGTCACGGGCAGCTCGTACACACCGTAGACGGCCGCCTCGCGCGCGAAGCGAATCTGGTCCAAATCGACGGCCAGCCGCATGTCCGGAATCCGGCGCAGCAGCGTCTCGATGACGATCTCCATCTGAAACTTGACCACGTGCTGCCCGAGACACCGGTGCACTCCATGGCCGAACGACACGTTGCCGGAGTTGCTTCGGCGCATGTCGAGCGAATCGGGGTCCTCGAACCACTGCGGATCGAAGTTCGCCGTCGGCAGATAAACCAGCACGGCCTCGCCGGTCTTGATCTTCTGTCCCCCGATCTCGGTGTCGCCGATGGCGACCCTGGGCAGTCCGGTGTGGAAGTTGGTGCTGTAGCGAAGCAGTTCCCCCAGGCCGCCCGCGATCAGATCCGGGTTGTCGCGCAGCAACGCCAGCTGGTCCGGGTTGAAGAACAGGGCGGCCAGGCCGAGGGAGACCCCGTGCACCGCCGGTTCGTACCCGGCGACGATCATCACCCGGGTCATGCCGATGATGTCGTCCCGGGTGAGCTCACCGTTCGCCTCATGCTGCGTGATGAGGCGGCTGAGCAGGTCGCGGCCAGGATTCGCGGCCTTGGCCTCGAGGATTCCGGTGATGAAACTGGTCAGCTCGTCGCTCGCGACATCGAGCTTGTCCTGGCCGACGTAGTGGTCGGCAAACGTCGAGGCGACCCGCAGAAATAAGTCCTCCTTGTACGGAATGTTCAGGACCAGACACATCACCTGCGCCGCGAGCGGCTCGGCCAGTTCGCCGACCAGGTCGGCGGGCGGCGACTTCGCCAGCATCTCGTCCACCAGCCGGTCGACGATCTGCTGGATCTGCGGCCGCCACCGGGCCGCCGATCGCTGCGTGAAGTCGGCGTTGACCATGGCGCGCTGCCGGGTGTGTTCGGGCGGATCCATCCGGGCGAACGTCGGGTTGTTGTCCGTGAGCGTCTCCGACCCGTGACTCAACAGCGGGAAGTCCGGACGGCGGTTGTCCGCGCTGAGCCGCTCATCCGCGAGCGCGGCACGGACGTCGTCCCGCCGGGTGATGAACCAGGCCTTGCTGCCGTCCCACATGTTGACCTGGCTGACTGGACTCTCGTCGCGGAGCATCTGATACTTGACCGGCGGGTGGAACGGTGACTTGCCGTCGCGCTCGGCACGGTAGTCGAAGATGTCGGTCACGTCGGTTCCTCTGCCCTCGCTCATGCCCAGCTCCATTCGCTCGCTTTCTCGTAAACGGAAAAGCGTCGCCGCACATCCGCTCGCACCGATCAGCGTCGCCGCCGGACCCTTTCGTCCGCATCTCCGCGCTTGCGGGCGCCCATCGACGGCACGGCCCTCGAGCACGCGGTAACGACATTCACGTCCGCCGGCGCCGCGGGGAGCCTCCCGGCGCGCCGGCCGTTACTGCCGTGCCTTCGGTGCGCGGCGTAACGGCCCCGCGGCCCGCGGCGTGGATCCCGGCTACAGCACCCGTCGGCCTGCGACTCGTGCGCTACGAGGTGACGGCGAACGGCCTGCTCCTGCTCGAATACGAACGTGTCGGCCCCCCGGTAGCGGAATACCAGGGCGTCACAGCCTTCGTCCAGCACTGCGACGGCAGTAGGCGAAGCCGGCTCGGCGCGGGCGAGGAGGCTCGACTAATGCTCGACGCGTCGAGCACACCCGCGCGGTTCTCAGGTTGGCCGCGGGGTGCAGTTCGATCGAGCCACACCCCGCCACCCCGGCCAGGCGGTGCCGCACCGCCACGCCTGGAACCCGTCGGCATCGCCGGCCGGCGGCCGGCCCAGAGCCCGTCAGCGGAGAAAGATGGTTCCTTGCCATCCCGGGCCGTGTGCTGCCATCGTCGGGAACATCAATCCGCCAGCGAAGCGACCTGCATTGATGTTCGTGATGAGCCTGCCCTCACTGTTGATCGAGATCAGGTCGGCGCGACCGTCCCCGCTCAGGTCGGTCGGGTTGGGCAGCATGTCGGCGTGCCAACCCTGGCCCACAGAAGCTCGGGGTCCCAAGCTGACACGTCCGTTCGTCATGCCCTGATTGCGGAAGGCGGCAAGCGTCCCGTCCGCCAGCACACCGAGCACATCCGCAGGTCCGTCGCCATCGAGGTCGACGACGTGCACGGCCAGGTAACCGGTCCAGCCCTCACCGACCCGTTGACCGGCAGCGAACATTCCGCCGGTGAAGCTGCCGGTGTTCAGGTAGTGCCACAGCGACCCATCGGACTTGATGGACACCAGGTCGGCTCTTCCATCACCCGTGAGATCACCGACGATGGGACGCTCGGCGGTGCTCCACCCCTGGCCGACCTGGACGGCCGGGCCCCAGGTGACGGCACCGTTGTTCATGCCGGTGTTACGGAACGCCTTGAGCGCGCCGTCCGGGAACACTCCCAGCAGGTCAGCGCGCCCGTCGTCATCGAGGTCAGTCAGGTGCATCGCCAGCGTCCCCTGCCAGCCGCTGCCGACCTGGACACCCGCCGCGAACATGCCACCCGTGAAGGACCCGGTGTTCCTGAACTGCACCAGGGCCCCGGTGCTGGTCACTGTCAGCAGGTCCGCGAGCCGGTCGCCGTCGACATCACCGACGAGAGGCAGCTGGGTGGCCGACCAGCCCTGCCCGACCGTCTGGGTAGCGCCAAGCTCCGGCCAGTTCATCGTGGTGCGCAGGTTCTCGTACGCGTTCAGCGTGCCGTCTGGCCGGACAGCCAGCACATCGGAGCGCCCGTCTCCGCTCAGCTCCACGCTGTCGACGCCCCGGCGCAGCGCAAAGGTCACCAGCGGGTGGAGCACGCCGTGCGCCACCGACTCGGGATGGGAGGCGATGGCGGGAAGGAGGTTACGAAGCTCCTGGCGAAGGTTGTTCGCCACAGCGGTCTGTCCGGCGCGCTCGGCGGTCAGGAGATCCACGGCGCGGGTGGCCGCGTCCACGAGGCGCACCGTCTGCTGCAACCACGGTCCCGCCTCGTTCGTCAGGCTGGTGTTCATGGTCTGCAGGGCCGTACTGGCCGCCTTGAGACCAGAGAGCCTCTGTTTGAGTGCGGCGGCGGCGACGTCCACACCGCTTCCGGTACGGAGGGCATTGCGGAAGCTCCCGATGGCATCGGCCAGCGCCACCGAGTCGGTGTGGTCGATGACGGACGAACGGTTGATCTCGGCGAAGGTCCGCAGCTGACTGGCCATCGGTCCACCCAGGGTGTTGATGGCGCGCGACCAGGAGTCTTCCGGCTGGTAGTGGCCCGGATTCCAGGCGAAGTCGGCGGCGGTGAGCAGGGGCAACTGGGAGGGGCCCTGCTGGGTCATCTCGTTGAACAGGATTCCCGGAGCAGCGGAGAGCGCAGCCTCGCGCCCGACCAGCGGGCCCATCTGGAGCCGGTCCCAGACCTGGTCATTGACCGGGAAGTTGTCCCAGATGGCGAGGCGGTGCCGGGGGAACGCCAACTGTGCGTCGTCGAGATCCTTCCGGGTGATACTCGGCGACAGCACCTCGGGACCGGTCCAGTACACGCCCACGGCGGTGTCGAGCCGAGTGTCGAACTCGGTCCGGTAGCTGCTGACCGCCATCCCGGCGTACTCGCTGCTGACCGTGTACAGCTGGCCCATGTCGGCGTGGGCCCGGACGAACTTCGTCTGGACGAAGTTCGTGACGTCGGCCTGCGCCCGGGCCCACGCCGTGACCCCGGTTCCGTACGTTTGGCCGTCGCTGGCGCAGGAGAACGGCCGCGTCGGGAAGACGTCGTCCCAGGCGATGACGAAGTGCCTGACCCCGATCTGGTACATCTGATCGAGCCGGGAGAGGAGGGTGTTGCGCTCCGTGGCGGAGGAGTGGCAGATGCCGCTCGCCTGGTCCAGCGGCATCTCGGGTGAGATCCGGTAGACGAACGCGACGTGCAGGCTGTTGGCCTTGGTGACGACCTCTCGCAGGTCGCTTAGTTCCGCGTCCGTGTACGGGGTGCGCCAGTTGTTGCTTCCGCTACCGCCCGTGCGCGGGTCGGCCGCGGGTCCGTAGAAGAGGCGGTTCATCTTGTTCCGGGCGAGGACCTCCACCTGTTCCAGTCGGTCAGCCTTCGTCCACCGGGCCACCCCCGGCGGTGGGGGGTTGGCCGAGTCCATTCCACCGCGGAATGTGAAGGCGGGCCAGTCCTTGATCGTGACCCGCGCCATCGCCGCGCCGGAAGAGTCCGACGTCAGGAGCTGCCTCAGGGTCTGTGCGGCGTAGAAGGTGCCCACCTTCTGGCCGCCGGAGAGCACGATCCGCTGCCTACCGGCAGAGTCCGTACCGGTGGCCAGCAGATAGCCCTGGTCCGGCAAGGTGCTCGGCGCTGTGACACCGATTGCGTTCAGGGCCGCCGCGCTGGCGGGCGTCTCCTGCGCTCCCCCGATGTAGACGGTTGTTCCGGCACCTGGATCGGTGCCGGTGACGGTGACCCTCGTGTTGCGCGCGGTGAACGCAGCCACCACGGCGTCAACGGCCGGCTGGTCCGCGGCCCCGCCACGAACAACTGTCAAAGCGACCGGCAGGTCGAGCGGGGTTCCGGTAACGGACAAGTCCCGTGGCTTGGGACTGAGAGGCGGGGTGGCTGCAGCCCCGCTGGCCGTGGGCGGTGAGCCGAACAGCGCGACCGCACCGAGAAGCGAGGCCAACGCGCAGCCGGCCACTGGGCGTGAAAAGCGCCAGCGTTCCCGACGGCAACTGCTTCGCATGGGCGTACTCCTAGGCGCTTGAGGATCATGACCGGAGCCGGCGGCACCTGGCGACTCAACAAGATACTGGGCTAGACCAGACGGCCTCGTCAACGGCTGCGGCCAGCCAAGTAGTCATGATCTTGAATCAACCCGCAACTGCTGGCCGCAGTCACAGTCATCACGAGCCATCTTCGTATTTTCAGGGATATCGATTAGGCTCTGATCCGTCCCAGAGCGATCCACATTGGAGGAGCCTGATGAGGAAGATGACCGTCCGTCGCAAGAGCTCGCTGCGTCTGCTGTCCGGTGCCCGCCGGCTCTGGATCGAGTGGTGCTGGTAGCAGCCGACACGGCGGGCGCTCCCGGGCGCCCGCCCCTGCGGCGATCGGCCCGGCCATGACCGACGAGCCGGCCGGCTACGACTGCCACCGCGTCCACGGGCCGTACGCCGGAGTCGCGGCCTTCCTCGGCCGAATCGCCGCCGACCGCCCCCGCCTGGCGTCCCGCCACAGGATCGAGTTGCACGCCATCGCTCCCCACCTGGACGGCACAGCACGATCGGCCGCCGAGGAGGAGCCGATCCGGTTCCATCCCGCCCGACGCACCGCTCACCTGGCCTACGGAGCGGCCGAGTTCGTGGCGGCCTGGGCAGACCGGCTCCGCCGCCCGGTCACGGTGCGGTTCACGCACGTCGGAAGCGCCGACGAAACCACCCGCGAGCTACTGGACGCGCTGACGCGCCGACTCGGCCCGTCCCCCGTGAGCCTCGACCTGCACGACAGCGGCCCCCGCCAGGCGGCAACGGTCGCCCCGACGCTGGAGGCGATGCGCACGGCCCTGGGCGACAGCCTGGCCCGCGGCTTCTACCACCACGCAGCCCGAACCGCCCGACGCGGGCGCGCCGTGGTGACTCCGGACGGCGACCTGCGGCACTGGTGGGCGTTCACCACCGGCCTGGCCACCGCCCTGGCGGCGCTGGACCGCGCCACCGAAGCCCTCGACCTCTACCACGAAGCCCGCGCTGCCACCGACAACCCCAAGATCACCATGTCGGCCGCGTACGCCACCGCCATGCTGTACGCCCGGCACCTGCCGGCCGCCGACCAGGACCCGGCGCAGGCGCGGCACTGGCTGGAGAAGGCGCTTCACCTCGCCGCCAGGCTGGACGACCCGCAGCAGCGGGTGCTGTCCACCGTCTTCTACGAGCAGGGCCTGGCCCTGCTGGACAGCAGGGAGGGCGATCCCGCCTCCGCGCTACGGCTGATCGACGACGGGCTGGCCCGGCTGGCCGCGGTGCTCGCCCCCGGCGAGCGCCCGCAGGACCTGGCCCGGCTACGCCACAACCGGGCGCAGGTGCATCTCGCCCTGGGCGATCCGGCGCAGGCCCTGACGGACCTCGACGCCGTGATCGCCCACGACCCCGGCAACTGCGAGTACTACGTGGATCGGGCCGCCCTGCACCGGGCGGCGGGGCGGCCACGGGCCGCGATCAGGGACTACGACACCGCGATCCGCCTGGGACCACACCTGCCGGAGGCGTACTACAACCGGGCCATGCTCCGACAGGAGCGGGGCCGTGCCGAGCGGGCGCGTGACGACCTGGAGCGCGTGCTGACAATCGACCCCCGGCACCTCGACGCCCGGATCGCCCTGGTCAACCTGCACGTCCGACGCGACGCGTTCGATCAGGCCGAGACGCACGCGCGGGCCGGGCTGGCGCTGGCCCCGCAGGAGCCCGCGCTGCTGTGCACCCTCGGGCTGATCCGCTCGGAGCGCGGCAGCCTCGCCGAAGCCGACCGCCTGTTCAGCCAGGCGCTGGCCGGGGATCCGGAGCTGGTCGAGGCTTGGACGAACCGTGCCGCGATCCGGTTCGAACGCGGTGACGTGCCCGCCGCCCTGGCCGACCTGGACCAGGCGGTCGCGCTGTCGGAGGCACCTGTCCCCCGCTACAACCGCGGCACGGCGCTGATGCGGCTGGGACGGTGGGAAGAAGCCGCCCGCGACTTCACCCACGCGCTCACCCAACCCGAGGTGGACCGGTCGCTGCGCCGCGACCTACGCGCGGAGCTGGCCCGCTGCCGTCGCGCCATGCCCCGGTGACCACCGGCCAAGGCGGTGTCGGCGGCCCCGCCGCAGCCGACCGAGGAAACGGCGCGCACCGGCCCGTCGGCGGAGTCACGGCACGGCACCGCCAACTGCTGGGTCGGCCTGACGAGGCAGTATCGTCCCGGAATGGCCCCGGTGACACCGACGCTGCCCGCAAGCACTGCGATGCTCCACTACTACCTGCTCCAAGCGGGCGGCGGGGAGGACACGACGGGGGCGGGACTGCTGGTCGAGGAGTTCGTGCTGGACGACGACCTGTCGGCCGTACGGCTGCGCAGTGCCTGCTGGACGGCGGCGGCCGCCGGCTGGTGGAGCTCGGCGGCGTTCGTGCGAGCAGTCCGCACGGACCCGCGCCTGCGCTCCCGGTTGACGGCCGTCAACCGCCCTGGGGCGGAAGCGGCGTACGGTCGGCTCGGCGGCGGGGCGCTACCGGACGAGGACACGCTGCGCCGGCACTTCAGCGACGACGTCCCGCTGGCGGCCGGCACACCGTTGCGGCTGGGCACCGGCCCGGCGGTTCACCGGGTGCTCTTCGCCGGTGAACCGGACGGTGACGCGATAGCCCGCCTGTCGGCGTTGCTGCGGCTCGGCGCCGCCCCTGGCACGGACGTGACCGAGCCTGGCGTGGTCGGCACCGGCCGGCTGCGCGTCAACGACACGAACCACCTCTGGCGTCTCCGCCGCGTCGGCGGTGTCGCGTGGAGCATCGACGTGACGTCCGACCCGGCCGGTGGAGACGGACTACGCTGGGTGCTGCGCCAGGTCACCGACGTGGCCCGCTACCACGGCCTGGTCCCCGCGACGATCGAACGCCTCTCCTGACAACCGGAACCGGCCAATCAGTGTCTGAGGCGAAGGCGACGGCTGGGTTGACGCACGCCAACTCCAGCTTCCAGTCCCCCGGCAGTCCCAGTCTCCGAATCCACCCCGGTCAGGACCGTTACCGGGGTGGGAGCTTCTGGCGCGCAGGCTCGGTGAACTGTTCCGCAGCCGGCGCAGTCGGGTCGGGAACGGGCGCCTGGCCCTGCGCGAGGCCGGAACGGAGGTCGATGGCGGTGAACCTGGTCTCGAAGCTGTCCCCGCCGCTGCCGCTGAAGATAGCGGCGATGCTCACCACCATGTACAGGGGCGCGAAGGACCAGCAGACGGCCCGCCAGCCTCCCAGCCAGGCCCCGAAGCCTCCTCCGTTGGAGGTCCTGACGGAGCGCATGCCGGAGGCGGCGTCCCCGAGGCTGCCGAGCGATCCCCAGACCATGCCGTACGCAAAGACCACCACGAACCAGATGGCGGCCATGACGGCGGCATGAACACCGGTGCTGGCGAACATGGCCATGGAGAGCCGGCCGAGCGTGAGATCCTGGTTGGCCGCGTTGACGGCGCCCATGAGGGCCCCGGCCACCACCATCACCACGAGCGCGTCCAGGGTCCGGCCCCAGAAGTGCGGCCACCCGGCCTTGCGGACGTAGTAGGCCCTGGTGTCCGTGTGCCGGCGTACCGGCAGGCCGTTCACGGCGTCGATCAGCCCGGTCGTGGGCGGTAGTGTGGAGCGGCTCATGATGCCCTTCTGATCGGTTCGGCTGCCGTCCTATGGCGGTTCGCCGACTGAGCGAGTGGCCGTCAGGAGAACGGGGCCAGGCCGCCGAGCCCACAGACACGATCGGCCAGGCCAGCTACCTCCTGCACGGCCGCAGCCAGCGACGGCGGCGTCAGACCTGGACGGTACAAGGTCGGACGGCCGGTCCGCCTCTCCCGCCTGCCCACTGCGGCTCGGGAAGCCGCCACGTCGCCACGTCCAGCTCGGTGGCACGCACCACCAGCCCAGTGCCAGCCCAGGCCGTAACCGCTTCGAACGCGGGAGGCAACGCAAGATCATCGACGGGCACGAGGTCCGTCCGGGCAGGGTTCCAAGCACCCGTGTTTCTGCAGTGGCTAGGAATCCATCGGCACGACCGCAACGTGCACCTCCGGAAGGACCCCTCACCGACCCGCTCGACACGTGGCTCGCCTCCGCCTTCGCACTCCACCACCGTGTTGGGGAACGCTGCGGCCAGTCGGTCCGCTGCCGCCTTGCCGCGGTGGGAAGAACCGTTGTCGACGATCCAGAACACGCGCTTCGCGCTCGCGTAGGGTTCTTGGCTCATGACCTGGGTGACCAGGGTCATGAACGGGGCTATTCCGGTGGTCGGCTCGGTGTGGCCGAACACTGCAGCCCGGTGGACGTCGTAGGCGGCCAGGTAGGCCAGCGCGCCGCCGCGTCCGTAGGTGTGGTTGACCCGCATCGCTCTCGCCTGGCCGGGCACGAGGGTGGGATGGCAGCGGCAGCGGGCCTGGATGGAGGTCTTCTCGTCCGCGCTGATCACATACTCGTCCGCGCCGAGCGGCTCGCCGTCCCAGGCCCGGGCGTACAGGTCCAGGACACGGACCGCCTTGGGCCGGAAGTCCGGGTCGGTAATGAAGATCCAGGAACGGTGCTGCCAGGGTTTGATCGCGTCCTGGCCGAGCCAGCGGCGCACTGTGGAGGCGGACACGAACGTGGCGAAACCCCGCACATGGCCTCGCGGGCCAGTTCCGGGCACGACCAGCGCGACAGCGGCGCGCCGGTCTCGGCGGGAAGCTGGCAGGCCAGCGCCTTGACCTGCGCGGCCTGCAGGGGCGTGAAGGCTGCGGGCCGGCCGGTGCGCTTACGGTCGAGCAGGCCAGGCAGGCCCAGGTCGGCGAACCGGCCCCGCCATGTGCGCACGGTGTCCACGTGCACTCCCGCCTCGGCGGCGATACGCGCATTGGATTTGCCCGAGCCGCCAGGAGCACGATCCACGCCCGCACCCGGGCCCGGTACTCGGTTCTGTGACCGTGGGCGGCCTTCTGCAACCGGTGACGCTCGGCGGCGGTCAGGACTATCGGGCGCGCGGTGGCGATAGGCAAGGCAGGCAGGCCGATCAGCAGAAGTGGATCTCGGCGCCCGCAGCCTCCCGCATCCGGTCCGACCGCTTGGCTCGTCCTGGACGAGTAGCTCGGTTGTCCGTCTGGTGGCCACCCAGGTCCATCAGACGATCGACGAACTGTCCCACTCGCCGGTCCGGCGGATCTCCTGCAGCGGATACGGGGTCTGCCTGCTCTCCAGTTGGAGTTTGCGGTAGAAGTCCGTCATCACCGCCGCGAGCGGGGCATGGCGGGTGAGGATCGCCGCGACGTCCGGCGGGATTCCGGTCGGACGCTCCCCCTGGGCGCATGCACGCACGAACGCGTTGCGGTCGTCCCGCTTGTACCCGTACAGAGCGGTAATGAGCCAGATCACCAGATGCGTGACGGTGTAGCAACGGTCATAGGTCTGGTGCTCGGCGAAGAAGCCAGCCTCATCCTTCGACAGGTCGAACCGAGAGGAGATTGCGAGGCCGTAGTCCGCAAAGAACAGACGCTGACCGTCGGTCAGGATGTTCTGGAAGTGGGCATCGAAGTGCAGGAGCCCGCGGGCATTCATGAACGAGGTCCCAGCCTCAAGTTGCCTCGCCACCATGGCACAGGCCCGCTCGGCCGCCTCATCGCCGGCTTTGACCTGAGCGCCCAGCCAGTCGTGCAGGTTCTGCGGGATGTACTCCAGGAACAGCGCGATGCTCGCCGAGGAATCTCGCAGAGCTTCGATCCGTCGGCGCACCTCCGGTCCGCCTCCCCAGTAAGCGACCGCCCGCTCCACGTCGGCCAGTTCCTCGGGGAGCGCCTGCCCAGGGTGCGGCAGCACACGCCAGTGGTACATCAATGGAAAGCCCTCGTAGTCCGCCGCGAGCACCCAATTCGTCGTCATGGTGTGCACGGCCAACTCGCGCCAGGCACCGAAGCCTGGCCCGCCGATGCCGTACTGGCAGAAGGTGGGCAGCCCGAAGAGATTCGCCGTGGACCGGGCGTTCTCCGGCTGCCTCTCCAGATCGGTCAGTGGCACCCGCTTGACGAAGACCGGGGTCCCGTCGATGTCCAGAAGCGCCGATGTCCCGCCGATACCGGAACCCATCGGCGCCGCCGCGTCCACCAGGACACGCAGTTCGTGATCACTGTACAGGGCCAGCGAAGTAGAGACGGCACTATGAACGGCCAGACGCGCACCGCGCGACGTGTCGCGACCCTCGACGACTGCTTCCACCGAAGCAACCAACCTCTCTGAAATACCTGGGCGCCTGCGACGAGCACACACGTGCGACGCACAGCCCCGTGGTTCGGCCCTTGGCTTGGGCAGAGAGCATCCAGGATCCGTATGTGAGGAAAATCCGAACCCTTATCGACCGCACTGTACGCGAAGATCGACACCGAGAACGGGCGATCGCGTTGCCTCGGCAGACCGCCACTGCTCAGCGGCTCGGAAGCTGGGATGTCTCGCCGTGGTCAAGCTTCATCGCACCGTCGTCGGCAACCGACCGCGAAGGCCCAGAGGCCAACCCCCGAAGCACTTCCGGAGCCGACCACTTAGAGGGCGTCTGATTCACGTATTTTGTGGGTGATGCTGCCTTCAGATGTCTCGCCAGGTTGGGGTGGTTTCGTCGGTGACGCGTTTGGTGAGGTT
>NZ_JBFABB010000113.1:0-22521 GCF_040640035.1 Micromonospora sp. NPDC023633
GCGCCGACGCGCCGGGCGCGCTGGTCGCCGACGCGCTCGACGCGCTCACCGACGCCGCCGTCCGGGCGGCCCTGGCGGAGACCGCGCTGGCCCGGGGCGTACGCCCGAACGGCGCGGTGCCGGCCTGGCTGGCCGCGCTCACCGGACCGGTGCGGGAGTTCGCCGCCGACCCGGCCGCGCTGGACACCCTCCGCGCCGAACTGGACGCCTGGCAGCGCGACGCGGCCGGCGGCGCGGTGCGGGCGAGCTTCCGCCTGGTCGAGCCGCCGGCCGACGAGGTCAGCGAGCCGGTCGTCGTGGTGCCCGCCGACCCGGCGGCGACGGTGGGACCGGTCGGGCGGTGGCGGGTCGAGTTCGGCCTCCAGGCGGCCGACGAGCCGAGCCTGCACGTGGACGCCGGACAGGTCTGGCGGGCGCCGGAGACCGTCGCCGGGCTGGCCGGTCGCGGCGACGACCCGCAGGAGACCCTGCTCGCCGAGCTGGGGCGCGCCAGCCGGCTCTGGCCCGAGCTGGACACCGCCCTGCGCACCGCCACGCCGGAGGTCCTGGAACTGGACGTCGAGGGGGCGCACCGGTTCCTGCGCGAGGGCGCGCCGGTGCTGCACGCCGCCGGCTTCGCGGTGCTGCTGCCGTCCTGGTGGCGGCGCCCGTCGTCGCGGCTCGGCGCGCGGTTGCAGGCCCGCAGCCGGACCGCCCCGGGCACCGTCGCCGCGACCGCCGGGGGCGTCGGCCTGGACGCCCTCGTCGACTACCGCTGGGAGGTGTCCCTCGGCGACCAGCCGCTCACGGCCGAGGAACTGGCGTCGCTGGCCGCGCTGAAGACCCCGCTGGTGCGGCTGCGCGGGCAGTGGGTGGAACTGGACCCGAAGCGGCTCGCCGCCGGCCTGCGGCTGCTCCGCTCCACCGGCGAGCTGACCGTCGCCGACCTGCTCCGCCTCGGCCTGGCCGACGCCGAGCAGCCGGACGCGCTGCCGGTGCTGGAGGTGAGCGCCGACGGCGCGCTGGGCGACCTGCTCGCCGGGGCGGTGGAGCGGCGACTCGCCCCGCTGGATCCGCCGCCGGCGTTCCACGGCACGCTGCGGCCGTACCAGCGCCGAGGGCTGGCCTGGCTGGCGTTCCTGCAGTCCCTCGGGCTCGGCGCGGTGCTCGCCGACGACATGGGGCTGGGCAAGACGGTGCAACTGCTGGCCCTGCTCGCCGGGGACACGCCGGACGCCGGCCCGACCCTGCTGGTCTGCCCGATGTCGCTGGTGGGCAACTGGCAGCGCGAGGCGGCGCGGTTCACGCCGGCACTGCGCGTACACGTGCACCACGGCGCGGAACGGGCGCGGGGCGAGGCGTTCGGCGCGGCCGTGCACGACGCGGACCTGGTCCTCACCACCTATTCGGTCGCGGCCCGCGACGCGGTCGACCTGGCCGGGATCGACTGGCGGCGGGTGGTGGTCGACGAGGCCCAGGCGATCAAGAACGCCGCCACCCGGCAGGCCGAGGCGGTCCGCGCGCTGCCCGCCCGGCACCGGATCGCCGTCACCGGCACGCCGGTGGAGAACCGGCTGGCGGACCTCTGGTCGATCATGCAGTTCGCCAACCCGGGCCTGCTGGGCCCGGCGGCGGCCTTCCGGAAGAAGTACGCCGAGCCGATCGAGCGGCACGGCGACGCCGAGGCGGCCGAGCGGCTGCGCCGGATCACCGGCCCGTTCGTGCTGCGCCGGCTCAAGACCGACTCCTCGATCATCTCCGATCTGCCGGAGAAGCTGGAGATGGAGGTGCTCTGCAACCTGACCGCCGAGCAGGCCTCGCTCTACCGGGCGATCGTCGACGACATGCTGGCGCGGATCGAGTCCAGCGACGGCATGGAGCGGCGCGGGCTCGTGCTCGCCGCCATGACCCGGCTCAAGCAGGTCTGCAACCACCCCGCGCAACTGCTGCGCGACGGCTCGGCGCTGGACGGCCGCTCCGGCAAGCTGGCCCGCCTGGAGGAGATCCTGGACGAGGTCCTCGCGGCGGGGGAGCGGGCCCTGCTCTTCACCCAGTACGCCGAGTTCGGCGGCATGCTGCGCGGGCACCTGTCGGCCCGGTTCGGCCGGGAGGTGCTCTTCCTGCACGGCGGCGTCGGCAAGGCCGACCGGGACGCCATGGTCACCCGGTTCCAGTCCCCGCGGGGGCCGGCGATCTTCGTCCTGTCGCTCAAGGCCGGCGGCACCGGGCTCACCCTCACCGAGGCCAACCACGTGGTGCACGTCGACCGGTGGTGGAACCCGGCCGTCGAGGACCAGGCCACCGACCGGGCGTTCCGCATCGGCCAGCGGCGTCGGGTGCAGGTCCGCAAGTTCGTCTGCGCCGGCACGGTGGAGGAGAAGGTGGCGGCGCTGATCGCCGACAAGCGCAGCCTCGCCGCCTCGGTCGTCGGCACCGGCGAGCAGTGGGTCACCGAGCTGTCCACGACGCAGCTGCGCGAGCTGTTTACCCTGGAGGCCGGGGCGGTGGTGGAGTGAGCGGGCAGCCGGAGAGCGACGGCGGGGCGGACGGCCGGTTCGCCGACTACGGCAGGCCGCGCCGGGTCGACGGCGGGCTGAGGGCCCGCAGCACCCGGGGCGCCATCGGCCGGTCCTGGTGGTCCCGGCGCTTCCTGGAGGTGCTGGAGTCCTTCGCCCTCGGCACCCGGCTGACCCGCGGCCGGTCGTACGCGCGGGCCGGCCAGGTGGTCCGCCTGGAGGTCGCGCCCGGCACCGTCGGCGCCGTGGTGCAGGGCTCCCGCGCGCAGCCGTACGAGGTGAGCATCGCCCTGCCCCCGTTCCCGGAGGAGCTCTGGGGCCGCGTCGAGGCGGAGCTGGCCGCCCAGGCGTTCTTCAGCGCCCGGCTGCTCGCCGGCGACCTGCCCCCGGAACTGGAGGAGCTGTTCGCGGCGGCCGGCGCCCCGCTCTTCCCCGCCGGGGTGGCGCAGCTGCGCCAGCGGTGCAGCTGCCCCGACTTCGCGGTTCCCTGCAAGCACCTCGCGGCCACGTTCTACCTGCTGGCCGAGGCGTTCGACGCCGACCCGTTCCAGTTGCTGCACTGGCGGGGCCGCAGCCGGGCGGAGCTGCTCGACCGGCTGCGCGTCCTGCGGGCCGGCGCCGGAGGCGTCGGCGACCGGCCGGAGGCGACCGGTGCGGCGCCGTCGGCCGTGCCGTCCGGCGCCGAAACCGCCAGCGGCCGGCCGGACGACGCGACGGGTGTCGCGCGGACGGACGTGCCGTCCATGCCGGACGGTGGCGTACCGCGTGCCGGGCGGGACACCGGGGAACCGGCCGGATCCGGCTCCGGGCACGGCGGTGCGGACCGGGCCGGGCCGGCGGCCGGACGGGACACCGTGGACGCCCCGCCGGTCGGGGCGGCGCGGGCGCTCGCCGGCCTCCCGCCCGCGCCACTGGCCGAGGCGGTCGACCGGTTCTGGCTGCCGCCGGTCCCGTTGCCCGACCGACCGCCCAGCCTGGCGACCGGCCCGGACCTGCTGCTGCGGCAGCTCGGCGCGCCGGCCCCCGCCATCGGCGGGCCCGGCCTGCTGGAGCGGCTGCGGCGGGCGTACCGGCTCCTGGGCCGGTGAGGCCGTCGACGCGCGGGACCCCGGGTCACAGCCAGCGGCGGCGGAACCGCCACATGATCGCGGCGTTGGCCACCAGGACCACCGCGCAGACGGCCCCGGCCAGTCGCCCGGCCAGCACGGTCATCGCCGGCAGCGAGGCCCACAGCACGATCGTCAACAGCATCAGCCATCGGCCGCGCCGGGCCCGGGCCCGGTTGTCGAGCCGGGCGAAGAACGCCGGATCACTCTCCCGGAGCTGACGGGTGATCTGCTCGAACCTGCGCTGATCCTCTTTGCTGAGCATGTGCCTTCCCCTCACGTGTTCAGCGGTTCGGCGGCATACCCGCTGCGGCGGCGGCTCACGCTCCCGTCCTGCTGCCACTTTGCCGCCGCTGGTTGCGGCGCCCGTCGGGCCGCGCCCGGGCGAGCGGGGGAGCGCCTCAGCGCAGGCTTAGCCGAACCTTAAATTTACCTGTGGCGATGAATGCGGCGTCCGGGGCCGGCTGGGCGGGAATCGTCGGGTCCGGCCCGGGTCGTGTCGCGTAGGCCCTGCTCGCGAGGTCCGTCCCGGGCCGTGCGCAGATCCCGCGCCGTCGACCCGCGCTGAGCTGCGCCTTAAGTGACGTCCTGGGGGCTTCCGGCGCTGCTTGAAGGCACCTGAACGCTTCATTACCTTCCGTGGCAACCCCCTCAGGCACCAGCCGCCGCACCTGCACCCCGTGCCCGGTGCCAGTCGTCGCGGCGCAGCAGAACGGATTGGTACATGGCCGACCAGAATGTGCCACCACGTCGACCGCGGGACGACCGCGGATGGGACGGGCGTCAGTACCCCGCCGCCGACGGTCACCGCGACACCTATCCCCCCGCCCCGTACGGCCACGACCCGCGCCCGCAGCACCAGGGTGGACACCCCGCCGACCCGCGGGCGCAGTACGCCCACGCCGGGCACCCGGCCGCGCGCGGGCCGCAGTGGGTCGGCCCGGACGGCTTCGCGCGGCAGGCCGGCGCGCCGTCGCCCGGCCCGGCACTGCCCAACCTGGACGATGACGACGAGCCGGGCCGCAAGGTCGGCCGGCGCAGGGCCCTCGCGGCCCTCGGCGGCACCGCGGCCGTGGTGGCCGGTGGCGCGGCCCTGGCGATGACCCCGCAGATCCGCGGCCTCTTCGGCGACGACGTGGTGGCCGGCGACGCCACCGGCACCACGGTCACCGACGGCACCCCCGCCCGCCCGAGCGGCCAGCAGCCGAGCACGGTGCGTACCTACACCGAGCAGAACGAGAGCTACATGGGCTCCCGGGCCGGCGAGGCGCTGAAGAAGAACGCCCCGGCCGGCGGCCGGACCTTCTCCGGGCCGGCGGCCGCCGCCGCGGAGACCAAGGTGACCGTCAAGACGGTGCTCGCCAAGGACCCGGTCCTGCACCTGGCCCGGCGGGCCACCTTCGGCGCCACACCGCAGGTCGTCGCCGACATCAAGGAGCGGGGCATCGACGGCTGGCTGCGCTGGCAGCTCGACCCCGACAAGATCGGCCCGACGAAGGCCGAGCTGAAGCTCGCCGAGCTGCCGACGCTGAAGCTGGGCACGGCGCAGCTGCGCGAGCAGCGCGACCAGCTCAACGAGCGCGGCGCGCAGCCGGAGAAGGAGATGGTGGACGCCACCATCGCCCGGCAGATCTGGTCGAAGCGGCAGCTGTTCGAGGTGATGGTCGACTTCTGGAACGACTTCCTGCACGTCGCCGCGGACTTCGACGGGGGCG
Organism: Micromonospora sp. NPDC023633; assembly: GCF_040640035.1. Lineage (NCBI taxonomy): Bacteria > Bacillati > Actinomycetota > Actinomycetes > Micromonosporales > Micromonosporaceae > Micromonospora > Micromonospora sp. NPDC023633. Next base: position 5,317 of record NZ_JBFABB010000113.1, read on the forward strand.
AGGTGTACCGCGCGTCCTTCGACCGGGACGTCGTCCGGGCGCACGCCCTCGGCAGCTACCCGGAGATGCTGCTCGCCGCGAACCGGCACCCGGCGCTGCTGCTCTACCTCAACCAGAACGACTCCCGCGCCGACGCGGTCAACGAGAACCTGGCCCGGGAGAACCTGGAGCTCTACTCGGTCGGCGTCGACGGCGGCTACACCGAGAAGGACGTCCGGCAGGCGGCCCTGCTCCAGACCGGCCGGGGCGTCAACGACGGCAAGTACGTGTTCCGCCCCGAGCGGCACTACGTCGGCAAGGTGAAGGTCCTCGGCTTCACCCACGCGAACAACTCGAAGGACCCGAAGAAGGCCGAGGCGGCCATCGACGCGTACCTGACGTACATCGCGCTGCACCCGTCCACCGCGAAGTACGTGGCGCAGAGCCTCGCCACCCGGTTCGTCTCGGACACCCCGCCGAAGTCCCTCGTGGAGCGGCTGGCGAAGACGTACAGCACCAACAAGGGCATGATCAAGCCGGTGCTGATGACGCTGTTCAGTTCCTCGGAGTTCTGGGCGGCGGTGGGCCAGAAGGTGCGCCGGCCGATGGAGTACCTGGTCGCCACGTACCGGGCCCTGGGCGTGTCCCCGGAGGCGTCGCCGAAGCACGACAACGGCGACGGCAAGCGCACCCCGTACGCGCGGGGGCTGCGGCAGATCCACGACCGGATGCGCGAGCTGGGCCAGTACCCGATGGGCCAGCCCACCCCCGACGGCTACCCGGACGTCTACGTGGCCTGGACCTCCGCCGGCACCATGGTCAACGGCTGGAACGAGGCGGGCGAGCTGCTCGCCGGTCGGCGCACCGCCTTCACCTACACCCCGCCGGAGAAGCTGGTGGCCAGGCCGCCGGCCACCGCCGGCGCGTACGTGGACGCGCTGGCCCTGCGGCTGGTGGGTCAGAAGCTGAGCGCCAGGGAGCGGTCCCTGATCCTCGGCGTGGCCGGCGTGTCGGCCGGCGACAAGGTCGACGCCACGTTCGACGGGGCCGTCACCGCCGTAGCGCGGGCGATCCTCGCTTCCCCCCAGCACCACCTCCGGTGAGGCACCCGATGGAGAAGACTGTGCACACGTTCCCCCTGCACCCCGAATGCCCCGACCTGCGGCGGCTGGCCGACGACCCGGCCGAGGCGTTGCTGCGGGCCGAGGCCGACATCGTCGCCGCCGAGAACGCCGCCGAGGTCGACCGCTACCGGCGGCTGGAGGACCTGGAGGAGGCCCAGCAGGACGGCCGCGGCGTCACCCGGCGGACGTTCGTGGCCGGCGCCGCCGCCACGGCCACCGCCCTCGCGACCGCCCAGTTCGTCACCACCTCGGCCTCGTTCGCCGCCACCAAGACCGGCACCCTGATCCACGTCTTCCTCTACGGCGGGCTGGACGGGCTGAGCCTGGTCGCCCCGGCGGACGATCCGGTGCTCGCCAAGGCCCGCCCCGACCTGCTGCTCGCCGACGACTCCCTGGCGGTGGGCCGCGGCTTCAAGCTGACCAGCGCGTTCAAGCCGCTGGAGAAGTGGCTTCGCAGCGGCAATCTCGGCTTCGTGCCGGCGGTCTCCGACGAGCGGCTGTCGCGCAGCCACTTCCAGGCTGCGGACGCCTGCAACCTCGGCGGCCTGCCCAGCGAGACCGGCGGCCGGGGCTGGCTGGACAGCCTGGTCGACACGCTCGGCACGGGCACCGCGTTCCGCAGCGTCGGCATCGGCAGCACGCTGCCGCGGTCGCTGGTCGGCAACAACGGCGCGCTCTCCCTCGACAGCGTCGGCTCGCTGCGGCTCAACGGCGACGACCGCTACCGGGCCGCGACCGAGAAGGCGATCAAGGGGCTCTTCACCGGGATCAACCACCCGGTGCAGGAGGCCGTGCAGGACGGCCTGGGCGCGCTGGCCACCGCGCAGCGCCTCGCCGCGAAGCCGTACCAGCCGGCCGAGGGCGTCGAGTACAGGGGCGTCGGCTACGCGTTCCAGCAGCTCGCCCAGCTCATCAAGGGCGGGGCGAACGTCCGGGTCGCCACCGTCGGGATGGGCGGCTACGACACCCACGAGAACCAGGGCACCCGCGACGGCGGTCAGCTGCACCGGCGGCTCAACGAGCTGGCCAGCGCCATGGCGGCGTTCTTCACCGACCTGGGGGAGCGCTCCGCCGACGTGACCGTCATGGTCTCCAGCGAGTTCGGCCGGCGCGTCGCCTCCAACGGCGGCGGCACCGACCACGGCCACGGCGGAGTGGTCACCCTGCTCTCCGGCCGCAAGCTCGCCGGCTCGCTGCTGGGCACCTGGAACGGGCTCGACGACCTGGACTCCGGCGACGTGCCCGAGTACAACAACATGTTCAACGTCTACGGGGCCGTCGCCCAGGGCCGCTTCGGGCTCACCAACGCGGAGGTGGACAAGATCTTCCCCCGGCAGAAGTACCGCCCGATGAAGCTGTACGCGTGACGTACCCGCGCACCCACGCCGCCGGCCGCCGCGCCGGGACGACCCCGTCCCGGCGCGGCGGCCGGCCGGCTGCGGACGTACGCCCGCTGGTGCCGCCGCGACGCGGACCCGGCGGCCGGCGGCTGCTGGCCGCGCTGCTCGTCGTCGGCCTGCTCGCCAGCGTGCTGCCCTGGTGGCTGGACACCCCGGCCAACTCGCTGCGGACGACGGCCGCCACCCTCACCGCCGCCGGCCGGATCACCGGGCTGGTCGCCGGCTACCTGCTGCTCGTGCAGGTGCTGATGATGAGCCGCCTGCCGGTGCTGGAGCGGTGGGCCGGCGGCGAGCGGATCGCCCGCTGGCACCGCGACGTCGGGGCCACCCTCCTGGTCGCCGTGCTCGCGCACGCGTCGCTGATCCTGGTCGGCTACGCCGACCTGGAGGACAACCCGGTGTTCACCGAGGCCGGCGTGCTGTTGCGCGACTACGAGGACATGGTCTCCGCGTTCGCCGCCGCCGGGATCCTGGTGCTCGTCGGCCTCACCAGCGTCCGGGCGATCCGCACCGCGCTGCCCTACGAGCTGTGGCACGCCCTGCACCTGTCGAGCTACGCGGTGCTGCTGCTCGGCTTCGCCCACCAGTTCAGCAACGGCGCGCAGCTGTTCCGCCCCGGGCCCGTGCGCACCTTCTGGATCGCGATGTACGCGCTGGTGCTCGCCGCCCTGCTCTGGGGCCGGGTGGTCGCGCCGCTGGCGTTCAACCTGCGGCACCGGCTGCGGGTGGCCGACGTGGTCGCGGAGAGCCCGGACACCGTCTCGATCTACCTGACCGGGGAGCGGCTGGAGCGACTGGAGCTGCTCGGCGGGCAGTTCTTCCGCTGGCGCTTCCTCGCCCGGGGGTGCTGGTGGCAGGCGCACCCGTTCTCGGTCTCGGCCGCCGCCAACGGCCGCTGGCTGCGGCTCACCGTCAAGGTGGTCGGCGCGCACACCGCCGACCTGCGCGACCTCGAGCCGGGCACCCGGGTCTGGGCGGAGGGCCCGTCGGGCACCTTCACCGCCGCCCACCGGACCCGCGAACGGGCCCTGCTGATCGCCGGCGGCAGCGGGATCACCCCGATCCGGGCGATGCTGGAGGAGCTGCCGCCCGGCGCCGCGCTGATCTACCGTGCCCGCACCCCGGCCGACGTGCTGCTGCACCGGGAGCTGGACTGGCTCGCGGAGGCGCGGGACACCGCGATCTGGTACGTCGTCGGCTCCCGCCACGATCCCGGCCCCCGCCAGGTGATGAGCCCGGACGGGCTGCGCCGGCTGGTGCCCGACCTCGCCCGGCGCGACGTCTACCTCTGCGGGCCGCCCGGCCTGGTCGAGCAGTCGCTGCGGGTGCTCCGCGAGGCCGGCGTGCCCCGCCGGCAGATCCACCTCGCCACGTTCGAGCTGTAGGAAGGCCCCCATGCGTCGCGCCCTGCTCGCGATCACCGGCCTGGCGGCCGGCACCACCGCCATGGTGGTGCTGAAGGGCTCGCCGGGCGCCAGCCCCGTCGCCCAGGACCTGCCGGCCGCGCCGCCGCCGGTGGTCCCCGCGCCGGCCGGTCCGACCCCGACCGGCGGGAAGGTCTCCGCCGCCCCGTCGCCGGCCCGCGCCACCGCGTCCCCCCGGCCCGGCCGCACCGCCACCCGGGCGCCGGCGAGCCGGCCCAGCGCCACCACCCGGGCGCCGTCCGCGCCGCGCACCACCACCAAGCCGCCGCCCGCGCCGACCACCCGCACCGTCACGGGGCCGGTGGTGGAGAACGAGTACGGCAACGTGCAGGTGCAGATCACCCTCTCCGGGACGCGGATCGTCGACGTGGTCGCCCTGGAGCTGCCCGAGGAGACCGCCCAGTCCGACCAGCGCAGCGAGCAGGTCGACGGCCGCTACAGCGGCAGCTCCGGGCTGGTGGTGCAGCGGCAGAGCGCCGACGTGGACACCGTCTCCGGGGCGACCGCCACCAGCACCTCCTACAAGAGGTCGTTGCAGGCCGCGCTCGACCGGGCGAACTGACGTGCCGGCGTCGGCGACGTCCGGCGGGCGCCCGCCGGCGACCCGGCCGGGGCTGCGCCGCGTCGAGCAGGTCATGGGCACCGCGATCAGCCTCGACCTCGCCGACGACCTGCCCGCCGCCGCGCTGGACGGGCTGGCCGGGGACGTCTTCGCCTGGCTGCGCGAGGTGGACGCCCGGTTCAGCACGTACCGGGCCGGCAGCGAGGTGTGCCGCGTCGACCGGGGCGAGCTGCCGCTTGCGGGGGCCGGCGCCGACCTGCGGGCCGTGCTGGAGCGCTGCGCCGACCTGTGGAAGGTCACCGACGGCTTCTTCGACGCGTACGCCACCGGGCGGCTCGACCCGTCCGGCTACGTCAAGGGCTGGGCGGTGCAGGTCGCCTCGGACCGGCTACTCGCGGCCGGGGCGGCGAACCACTGCCTGAACGCCGGGGGCGACGTGCGGGTACGCGGCCACTCCCCGACCGGGCAACCGTGGCGGATCGGCGTGCGGCACCCGTGGGACGCGATGGCCACCTGCCTCGTGCTCACCGGCACCGACCTGGCCGTGGCCACGTCCGGCGTCTACGAGCGCGGCCACCACGTGCTCGACCCGCGCCGGGGCGTGCCGGCCCGGGGGCTGCGCTCGGTCACCGTGGTCGGGTCGGACCTCGGGCTGGCCGACGCGTACGCCACCGCGGCCGTCGCGATGGGCCCGGCCGGCATCGGCTGGCTGGACGGCCTGCCCGATCACCAGCACGCGGTCGTCACCGACGACGCCCGCCTCCTGCACTCCACCGCCCTGCCCCTGGCCGGTTGAGGGTCAGCGGAAGAAGCGGGTGGTGGCGGGGCGGGAGCCGAGGGGGCGCGGGCGGCCCGGGCGGGAGCCGGCGGGACGGGTGACCGGCCAGCGGCGGCGCGGCCGGTGGTGCCGGGGCGGCGGTTCCGCACCGTCCGGCTGGCGCGTGGTGTCGTCGGTGGACATGTAACCCCCGCTCCCGGCGCGGGTGCGCCGTCGCCGTGCTCAACGAGCGCTGGCCCTCCGGCGTCGCTGTCGAGCCGCCGTCACATGCCCCGGCGCGGCAGCGGCAGGTGCCCGGGGAGCAGGTCGGAGGTGACCGTGACCCCGGTGGCCCGTAGGGCCTCGATCAGCGCGTTCTGCACCAGGTAGGAGTCGGGCAGTTGCCAGCGGGCCTGTTCGGGCGCGACCGCCCAGCGGACGGTGCCCTCCGGCAGCCGGGTCGGCGGGGCGGGAATCCACGAGCCGGGGCCGTGGCGCACCACGTGGAAGCAGTGGTCCAGTTCGGGGCGGAGCGGGTCGCCGGGGCGGACCAGGAACATCCACCGGCCGGTCGGGGTCACCAGCACCGGCCCGCGTACGCCGACGCCCGCCGGGTGCGTCCGGACCGCGTCCAGCACGTGCCGGCCGAGGTACGTGGGGACCTCCAGCACGTCGAACGCCCGCCCGGTGGGCAGCAGCACGCCGTGGGGCCGGGTGCGCCACCAGGTCGCGACCCGGGCCGGGTCGGCGCTCGCGGCGTGCTCCCAGTTCTCCAGCGCGGGATGGCAGCCGACCGTCGGGCAGCCGGCTCGCCCGCAGACGAAGCGGCTGCGGGCGAGGCAGGCGCCCGGGGTGACGTCCCAGCCGTGCAGGGCGTACCGTACGGCCACCCGGCGCAGCCGTACCCGCTCCAACGGGGACAGTTGAACGACGCGCGGCGCGACATTCCCCCACATGTGCCATCTCCCCTCGCCGGACCCCGGCCGGTGCCCAGGTCGCATGTCGAGCACCGTCACTGCCGTAACCCGCGATCGTTGAGCTGACGAACGGCTTGTGCAACTTGCACGAAAACTACGAGAACTGGCTGTACGGCTGACGCACACGCTGTGCGACCAGCGAAAACCTGAGGCCTACGGATCGCCGCACCCGGGACGACCGGCCGGCACGCCCGCTCAAGGCACATGGGGAGGGACGGGTAGATGGACGAGTTACCCATCGGGCGGCGGGTGGCCTACTGGCGGGGACGGCGCAAGATGTCGCAGCAGGTCTTCGCGGACCGGCTGGGCAAGTCGAAGAGCTGGGTGGACAAGGTCGAGCGCGGCGTGCGCCGGCTGGACAAGTTCTCCGTCCTCTACGAGATCGCCGACATCCTCCAGGTCGACGTGCAGTTGCTGCTCGGCAAGGACCCGGAGCGGCGTACGGACGCGCTGAACTGCATCGACCAGGTGGAGGTGCAGGAGATCCGGGCGGCCCTGGAGCGGTACGACTCGATGAGCGCGTACTTCGACGCCGCGCCGTACCCGCCGCCCCTGGCCGACATGCGCAAGGCCGTCAACCACGCCTGGCTCACCTACCAGTACGGCCGGTACGGGATGCTCACCCGGGCGCTGCCGAAGCTGCTGCGCGACGCCCAGGCCGCCGACGCCGGCTACGGCGGCGACCAGGCCCGCGAGGCGGCGCACCTGCTCGGGCAGGTCTACCAGATCGCCTCGTCGGTGCTGCGCAAGCTGGGCGAGTGCGACCTGGCCTGGCTGGCCGCCGACCGCTCGATGGCGGTCGCCCAGCGCGCCGACGACCCGCTGCTGGCCGGTATCGCCACCACCCGGGTCTGCAACGCGCTGGTGGCGATGGGCCGGCCCCGGCCCGCCCTCGAACTCAACGTCACCATCGCCAACCGGCTCGCCCCGGGCGGCGGCAACGAGGCGTCCCCCGCCCTCCTGTCGGTCTACGGGATGCTGCTGCTGCAGGGCGCGATGGCCGCCGCCCGGATCGGCGACTCCGCCACGGTCGGCGACCTGATCAACGGCGCGCAGGAGGCGGCCACCCTGCTGGGCGGCGACCAGAACCACTACTGGACCTCGTTCGGGCCGACGAACCTGGAGCTGCACCGGGCGGCGGCGGCGGTCGAGCTGGGCGACGGCGGCCGGGCGGTGGAGGTGCACCGGCAGCGGATCCAGGAGCCGGCGTTCAACGCGCTGTTGCCCGAGCGCCGGGCCCACCACCTGCTCGACATCGCCCGGGGCTTCGCTCAGGTCGGCGACGTGGCCAACGCCGGCGAGATGCTGCTGCGCGGCGACCGCCTCGCCCCGTCGGAGATCCGCTGCCGGCCGATCGCCCACGAGGTGATGTCGGACATCCTGCGTCGCACACGTGGTGCGCCGCCTTCTCCGATTGCGGAGTTGGCTGAGCACATGGGAGTTGGGGTATGAGCGCGGAGCCGGCCTGATGACCGGCCCGCGCCCGAGCAGCGAGCGCCGCGAGGTGCTCTACGTCATCGCCTGCGGTTCGCCGCTGGCCCGCCACGTCGGCCGGCTCGTCGAGCTGGCCCACCAGGACGGCTGGGACGTCTGCGTGGTCACCACGCCGGACGGCGCCAAGTTCGTCGACCGGGCCGCGCTGGCCCGGCAGACCGGCCATCCGGTCCGCACCCACTACAAGAATCCGGGCGACCTCGACGTGCTGCCGCAGGCCGACGCGATGATCGTCTGCCCGGCGACGGTCAACACCGTCAACAAGTGGGCGGCCGGGATCACCGACACGCTGGCCCTCGGGCTGCTGGTGGAGGCGCAGGGCATGGGCGTGCCGGTGGTCGCGGTGCCGTACACGAACGCGGCGATGGCGGCCCACCCGGCCTTCCGGGCCGGCATCGCCCGGCTCGCCGAGTGGGGGGTCACGGTGCTCTTCGGCGACGACGTGTTCCCGTTGCACCCGCCGGGCACCGGCGAGCGGCACGTGCACGCCTTCCCGTGGGCCGTGGGCCTGGCCGCCGTACGGAATCGGCTCTGCTCCGTCGCCTGAGGCGCGCCGAAGGGTCCCTGGCTGACGTACGGCGTCAGCGGGGGACCCTTCGGCGCACCAGGGCAGTGGCGGGGACACGCCGTCGCGTCGGTGGGCGACGCCCCCGGCCACGGCCCGCGCCGGTAAGCTGGCCCGCCGTGAGCACCAACGCAGTCCCGCCGACCGTCGCCGACGTGGTCGCCGAGTTGGAGCGGCGCTACCCGCCGGCCTGGGCCGAGGACTGGGACCGGGTCGGGCTGGTGCTCGGCGAGCCGTGCGCCCCGGTGCGCCGGGTCCTCTGCGTGGTCGACGTGGTGCCGGAGACGGTCGCCGAGGCGCTCGACGCCGGCGTCGACATGATCGTCGCCCACCACCCGCTGCTGCTGCGCGGCGTCTCCTCGGTGGCCCCCACGACCTACAAGGGCCGGATCGTCCACCGGCTCATCAAGTCCGACGTGGCGCTGTACGTCGCGCACACCAACGCCGACGTGGCCGCCCCGGGGGTCTCCGACGCCCTCGCCGCCCGGTTCGGGCTGACCGGGCTGCGCCCGCTGCACCCGCCCGCGCCCGGCTCGCCCGCGCACGGCGGCGGCCGGGGGATCGGCCGGATCGGCGAGCTGCCGGAGCCGATGACCCTGGCGGAGCTGACCCGGCACGCCGCGGCCGTGCTGCCCGCCACCGCCTGGGGAGTTCGCGCCGCCGGGGATCCCGGGCGTATGGTTCGTACCCTCGCGGTCAGCGGCGGCGCGGGGGACGGCTTCCTCGCCGACGCTACCGCGGCGGGGGTGGACGCGTTCCTCACCGCCGACCTGCGCCACCACCCGGCCGGCGAGCACCTGGCCGCCGACGGCCCCGCCCTGCTCGACGCCGCCCACTGGGCGACCGAACGACCGTGGCTGGACGACCTGGCCGCCCTCCTTCGGGAGGCGACGGGTGTCGAGACGCTGGTGTCCGACCGGGACACCGACCCGTGGACCGTACACGCCGCCCCACCCGCGGTGGACGACAAGGAGCCCCGACCGTGAAGGCTGACCCCCAGGTCCAGCGCCGCCTGCTCGACCTCCAGGCGATCGACACCGCCCTCGCCCAGCTCGCCCACCGTCGCCGTTCGCTGCCCGAGCGGGCCGAGCTGGACGCGCTGGCCCGGGAGCTGTCCGCGCTGGAGGACGAGCGGGTCCGCGCCCAGGTGGCGGTCGACGACCTGGACCGGGACATCGCCCGCATGGAGAAGGACGTCGACCAGGTGCGGGCCCGCAAGTCCAAGAACGAGGCCCGGCTGGCCGCCGGCAGCGGCCCGGCACGGGAGCTGGAGGCCCTCCAGCACGAGCTGGTCTCGCTCAACCGCCGCCAGGGCGACCTGGAGGACGCCGAGCTGGAGCTGATGGAGCAGCGGGAGACGGCCCAGGGCGTGCTCGACGGCGTCGAGAAGCGGCTCGCGGAGGTGCGGGAGAAGCGCGACGCCGCCGAGCGGCGCCGCGACGAGAGCCTGGCCGAGATCGCCAAGGAGGAGGAGTTCAAGCGCGGCGCCCGCCAGCCGCTGGCGGCCGACCTCCCGGCCGACCTGGTGCGGCTGTACGACAAGATCCGCGAGGACACCGGGCTCGGCGCGGCGCTGCTGACCGCCGGCCGGTGCGGCGGCTGCCGCCTGGAGCTCTCCGGCGCCGACGTGGCCCGGATCCGCAAGGCAGACCCGGACGAGGTCGTCCGCTGCGAGGACTGCCGGCGGATCATGGTCCGCACCAACGAGTCCGGCCTGTAGCCCGTGGCGCCGCGCGTGGTCGTCGTCGAGGCCGACGGCGGGTCCCGGGGCAACCCCGGCCCGGCCGGCTACGGCGCGGTGGTCCGCGACGCGGACACCGGTGAGGTGCTGGCCGAGCGGAGCGAGTCGATCGGCGTCGCCACCAACAACGTCGCCGAGTACCGGGGGCTGATCGCCGGGCTGGAGGCCGCCGCCGAGCTGGGCGTCGCCGAAGTCGAGGCCAGGATGGACTCGAAGCTGGTGGTCGAGCAGATGTGCGGCCGCTGGCAGATCAAGCACCCCGGCCTGCGCCCGCTCGCCGCGCAGGCGGCCGGGCTGGTGAACCGCTTCGCCGCAGTCCGGTTCCAGTGGATCCCCCGGGAACGCAACCGGCACGCCGACGCCCTCGCCAACGCCGCCATGGACGCCGCCGCCGGGAAGGCGCCGACCCGGGCCGCCGTCGCGCCGCCGCGCGTCGTGGAGCCGCCGCGCGAGGTCGCCGGCCCCGACTCGCCGGCCTGGGCGCGGGCCCGCGAGGTGGCCGCCCGCGCCGCGTCGGCGACGACCACCGGCACCGACCCGGCCACCGCGCCCGCCTCCTGGGAGCCGCGGCCGAGCTTCACCGCCACCCGGCTCATCCTGGTCCGGCACGGTGAGACCGCGTACACCGAGCAGCGCCGCTACTCCGGCCGCGGCGACGTGCCGCTGTCCGAGCGAGGCCGGGCCCAGGCCCGGGCCACGGCCGCCCGGGTGGCCGGGCTGGCCCCGACCGTCGCGGCCGTGGTCAGCTCGCCCCTGTCAAGGTGTACGGCGACCGCCGAGGCGATCGCCGAGGCGCTCGGCGGCGTGCCGGTGCGCCGCGAGGACGACCTCGTCGAGTGCGACTTCGGGGCCTGGGAGGGGCGTACCTTCGCCGAGGTCCGCGAGGAGTGGCCGGGGGAGATGGACGCCTGGCTCGCCTCGGCCCGGGTGGCTCCGCCGGGCGGCGAGTCGTTCGCCGACGTCGCCGAGCGCTGCCGCCGCGCGGTCGACGGGCTCTGCCGGGCGTACCCCGGGGAGACCGTGGTGGTGGTCTCGCACGTCTCGCCGATCAAGCTGGTGCTGCGCGACGCCCTCGCGGCCGGTGACGGCTTCCTGCACCGACTGTTCCTGGATGCGGCCGGCATCTCGGTGCTCGACACGTGGCCCGACGGCGGCGTCGCCGTCCGCACGGTCAACGACACCGCGCACCTCGCCGCGATCTGAGCCGGGCGCGGCCGGCCGTCCGGCCGCCCCGGCGTCGCCGTTCGGCGCACGCCGCCCGCCGTTCGGCGCAGCATCCTCCTCCGGTCGAACGTGACCGGGCTCACAGAGTCGTAGCCTCCGGCCGTCATCAGTGCCGATCTACGACACGCGGAGGTTTGTCGCAATGGCCGCACCCGAACCGGAGGCGCCCACAGCGGCGCGGTCCAGGGCGAAGGACCACAGCCCCTGGAACTGGTTGCTCTTCATCCCCATCGTGGTGCCCCTGATCCCGGTCTTCTTCAACGCCGACTCGCCCCGGTTCCTCGGCTTCCCGCGCTTCTACTGGCTCCAGCTCGCCTACATCCTGCTCGGCGTGGCCACCACCACGCTGGTGTACCAGATGACGAAGAAGCGGGGTGGCGCGCCGTCGGAAGGGCCGGCCGGCACGGATGCGGGTGGCCGCTGATGTGGCGCGACCATCTCACCGAGATCGTCGTCTTCTCGGTGCTCTTCCTGCTGGTCAGCGCCATGGGCTTCGTGGCGGCCCGCTGGCGCGCCCCGAAGGACATGGCCCACCTCGACGAGTGGGGGCTGGGCGGGCGCAACTTCGGCGGCTGGATCACCTGGTTCCTGGTCGGCGGTGACCTGTACACCGCGTACACCTTCGTGGCGGTGCCGGCGCTGATGTTCGGTGCCGGCGCGGCCGGCTTCTTCGCCGTCCCGTACACCATCGTCATCTACCCGCTGGTGTTCCTGGTGCTGTGCCGGCTCTGGTCGGTCTCGCACCGGCACGGCTTCGTCACCCCGGCGGACTTCGTCCGCAAGCGCTTCGACTCGCCGGTGCTGGCGCTGCTGATCGCGATCACCGGCATCGTGGCGACGATGCCGTACATCGCGCTGCAACTGGTCGGCATCGAGGCGGTGCTCAAGACCATGGGGGTGACCGGCGAGAGCACCCTGGCCCGGCACCTGCCGATCATCGTCGCCTTCGCGATCCTGGCCGCGTACACCTACCAGTCGGGGCTGCGCGCGCCGGCGCTGATCGCGTTCGTCAAGGACACGCTGATCTACATCGTGATCCTGGTGGCGGTGCTCTACCTGCCGTACAAGCTGGGCGGCTGGGGCGAGATCTTCGACGCCGCGGACGCGAAGTTCGACGCGTCGCCGAACCCCAACGACGGGGTGCTGCTCAATGCCAACAACCAGCTCCAGTACGTCACGCTGGCGTTCGGCTCGGCGCTGGCGCTGTTCCTCTACCCGCACAGCATCACCGGCGTGCTGGCCAGCCGGAACCGCGACGTGATCAAGCGGAACATGTCGGCGCTGCCCGCGTACAGCCTGCTGCTCGGCCTGATCGCGCTGCTCGGCTTCATGGCCATCGCGGCCGGGGTCAAGCCGCTGCCCGGGTCGAAGGAGGGCACCGTGGACAGCAACACGGTGGTGCCGGTCCTGTTCGACCAGCAGTTCCCCGACTGGTTCGCCGGCGTGGCCTACGCGGCCATCGGCATCGGCGCGCTGGTGCCGGCGGCGATCATGTCGATCGCGGCGGCGAACCTGTTCACCCGCAACATCTACAAGGAGTACCTGAAGCGGGACGCCAGCCCGGCGCAGGAGGCGAACGTCTCCAAGATTACCTCGCTGGTGGTGAAGGTCGGCGCGGTGGCCTGCATCGTCTTCCTCGACCCGCAGTTCTCCATCGACCTCCAGCTCATCGGCGGCGTGATCATCCTCCAGACGTTGCCGGCGGTGGCCCTCGGCCTCTACACCCGCTGGTTCCACCGCGGCGCGCTGATCGGCGGCTGGGTCGCGGGCATGGGGCTGGGCATGTGGATGCTCTACCAGATCCCGAACGCCGCCACCGGCCGCAAGCACTTCGGCGGCTCGGCGTTCCCGCTGGCCGACTTCGGCTTCGACACCCCGAAGACGATCTACGTCGGGATCGTGGCGGTGCTGGTCAACCTGGCGGTCGCGGCGCTGCTGACGGTGGTGCTGCGGGCGGCGAAGGTGCGCGACGGCGGCGACGGCACCACGTCGGACGACTACTTCGCCGACGAGGGCGACCCGCGCGTCGTGCCCGGCCCGCGCGCCGACGCCGACCCGGAACCGGTCGCCTGAGCCTCTCCCGGGACCGCGTCGCCCCCGGCCCCTCCCGGCCGGGGGCGACGCGCCGTCCCGTGCGGCGGGGGTGGACGCGCTTCGTACGCTGACGACCATGACGAGACGCGCGGTGCTGGTGGCCGTCCTCGGCGGCTCCGCCGCGCTGCTGATGCTGGTCGTCGGGTGCGTGGGGGCCGCGACCCTGGCCGTCGGCGACGACCCGGACGAGGCGGGCGCGTGCCAGGAGTCGGTGCGCGCCGAGGAGGCGAAGGTCCGCACCGACCGGTGGGCTCCGCCCGAGGAACTGCCGGGCCTCGGCGACTACCCGGAGATCCACTGGCAGTTGCGCGCGTCGGGCGACCCGTGCGGCCGCGCGCCGGGCCCGACGGACTGGGCGTACCAGGGCGTGGTCCGGCTGCGCCCGGAGGACGCGCGGACGCTGGCGCAGCGGTACGGCTTCGTGCCGTACGCGCCCGCCGGTCCGGACCAGGTTCCCCACTCCGGCGGGCCGGCGGACGCGTGGCCCGCCCTCGCGCCGTTCCTGCCGGCCGCGCCCCGGTGGCTGCACAGCCGGTCGTACGACGAGGGCAACCCGTCGACGCGGTGGCGGGCCGCCTTCCTGGACGTCGGGCACCGGACGCTCTTCTTCACGCTGAACGACCACTAGCCGGTCCGCCGTGCCGCGTGTCGGCCGGCGGGCGGGCCGGGGTCAGCGCAGCGCGCGCTGGAGCAGGTAGAGCCCGATCGCCGTGCCGAAGACCACGATCAGCACCTTGAGCACCACCGGCGGCAGCCGGCGGACCAGCCGCGCGCCGGCGTACCCGCCGGCCAGCGTCGCGGGCGCGACCACCGCGACGGCCGCCCAGTTAACCGGCCCGAACAGCGCGAACACCACGAGCGTGGTCAGCCCGACCAGGGCGGAGAGCAGGTTCTTGATCGCGCTCACCCGGGCCAGCGTCGCGTCCAGCACCAGGGCCAGGCCCGCGACCAGCATCACCCCGAGCGCCGCGCCGAAGTAGCCCCCGTACACCGCGCCGACGGCGACCATGGCCTGCACGGTGACCGTACGGCGGCGCGGCGACAGGTCGCGGGGGTGGCCGACCAGCCGGCGCAGCGGATCCTGGAACGCCAGCACCGCCGTCGCCCCGAGCACCAGGAACGGCACCACCAGCTCGAACGCCCGGGCGGGGGTGGCGAGCAGCAGCAGGGCGCCGGCGATCGTGCCGACGATCGTGGTGGGCACCAGGGTGACCAGCGCCCGCCGGGGCGGCAGGTCCTGCCGGCTGCCCGCCACACTCGCCACGTACCCCGGGAAGACCGCGACGGAATTGCTCACGTTGGCCGGCACCGGCGGCAGGCCCACCGCGATCATCGCCGGGAAGGTGATGAGCGAGCCCCCGCCGGCCACCGCGTTCACCGTGCCCGCGGCGAGACCGGCGGCGAGCAGCAGCGCGGCGTCGGAGACATCCATGGTCACCAGAGGCTAGTACGCGGTCCCGGTGGGACGGGTGCCGGTCGGCCGGGGTGGCAATAGACGCGGCCGTGGCGTCGTTAGGATGGGTGCGCGACGGACGAGTCGACCGGGCGGTCGCGTCGGCGGGCTCCGGCCCGCCGCCGAGGAACGTCCGGACTCCACAGGGCAGGGTGGTTGCTAACGGCAACCCGGGGTGACCCGCGGGACAGTGCCACAGAAAACAGACCGCCGACCCCATCGGGGACGGTAAGGGTGAAACGGTGGGGTAAGAGCCCACCAGCACCCCGGGTGACCGGGGTGGCTCGGTAAACCCCACCCGGAGCAAGGCCAAGAAAGGGCCGTCGACCGGCAGGTCGACGACCCGCGCAGACGCTTGAGGGTGGCCCGCCCGATGTCTGCGGGTAGGCCGCTCGAGCCTGCCGGCGACGGCAGGCCTAGATGGATGGCCGCCGCCGACGCGAGCCCCTCGGGGCGCGCGCCGGTCACAGAATCCGGCGTACAGGTCGACTCGTCCGTCGCCCACCAGCTCAGAGCCCTGATCAAGGCTCTGAGCTGGTCTTTTGTTTGGTGCCGTTGGTTGACCTTGGTCATCGTTGGGTGGCGTTTGACGGCCTGGTTACGGCCTGGGACGGCCTGTAGACGGCCTGAGCGGGGGATCAGTTGACCGCCTGGTCTTGGCGCGTGCTGTCCCGTCGCGGGGGCTTCCGGGGCGGCTGGGCGGGCCTCCTGTGCGTTGCCGACGGCGGTAGACGGGGCCGGCCACGTCCTGGCGGTGGAGCTGCTACCGCGACTCGGTGACACGGTGGCAAGCCAGTCCCGGGTTTGGACTGGCGCGGCAGCCGGAAGCCCCGACCACGCGACCAGGTCGAGCCGCTGGCTTCCGTCGCGGCCTCTGAAGTTGGTTCCTGCGAGGGGGCGGTGTCCCGGCGGCTGTCGGTGGCTCACCGCCCCGGCGCCGTAGGCGGCCGGGGCGGCTTGCCGCCGGCCGGGCTTGCCGCCCCGCACCGCGCGGAGCGCGGTGCCTTGATCCAAAAGAGAGCGATTCGGCAACAGACGCTCGAAGCATCTGTCCTCCGTCGGCTGATGTGCGACACGCGTCGGGAGTGTGTCGAGATCCTACGCAGTCCCCACCCAAGTGAAAGACCGAGGCTAATGCCGACGCCTGGCGTGCCGGTCGCACCCGACGTCACCACCGCGCCTGGTTCGCCTTGCTAGGCTGTGCCGCCAATCGCGACACAGGGGATGGGGATCGGATGCGACACCGGCCGGGCACTGCTGCCCTCGGGCTGCTGCTGGCCACCGTTGTAACGGGCTGCGGCCTGACGGACGGCGCCGGTAGCGACCCGGCCGGGGGCGAGAGCCCCGCCCCTACGACGACGCCGTTCCTGCCGGAGGCCGGCGCCTGTCACCCGATTGTGGAAGCAATCGGATACCGGGCCTTGTACACGCCGGTCGACTGCGCGAAGACGCACCGCTCCGAAACCGTACACGTCGGCACCTTCGCAGGCGCCGATGCCGACCGGTTCACCCCTCCCCCACCTGGCTCAACCGTCTTGCGCGCCGCCTTCCGGGCGTGCGACACACAGGCGACCGCGTTCGTCGGGGCGGACTGGCGGGGCGGACTGATGTCGATCCAGGTGGTCGTTCCTGAGCCAAAAGACTGGACCGCCGGCAGCCGCTGGTACCGCTGTGACCTGTTCACCCTGCCCGCGCTCGACGGCAACACCGCCCGCAAGCACCCGGACGACCTGGCTGTGGAGCGCGAGGGGACGCTCCGCGGGGTGTTGAAGCAGCCGTCGCCGCTGGCCCACGGCTGCTTCACGGAGAACGAGTTCGAGAACCTGATGCCGTCCCCCTGCACCAAGCCGCACCGCTTCGAGTACGTCGGGGTCTGGACCGCACCGGACAGTGCGTACGAGGCGGCCGACCGTGAACCGAAGGTGGTTCACCGGCACTGCCGATCGACGGTCGCCGCCTACACGCGAGGGACGCCAAACGCGAGGCTGGCGCAGGGTGCCGGCACGACGTACCGGCTGCCGTCGCCGGAGGCCTGGAAACGTGGCGACCGCGGGATCCGGTGCTTCTACTGGTCGGACGACCGCGACAGGACCCGATCGCTGAAGGGCTGAGAGCACCCCCCGCCTCACGGGTGCCGGTCGGCGGGCGCCGCGCGGCCGGTGACGGCCACTTCCCCGCTGGCCCTCACCTGCCAGGGGTACATCACGACCACTAACGAATCTCTCGTCGCAGCCCCACGCGACGGTGGTGCCCGCACCGAAGTGCGAGCCAACCGCTGCCCACCGCTGCGATCATCGACTCGCTGCTCGTCCGACACTAACTTGATCTTTAACGTGTGGCAGGTTCATGCGTACCCCGGCTGATCATGCAGACAGCCCCTGGTCGATCATCTTCTTGTCTAGGGAAGAAGA
>NZ_JBFABB010000114.1:0-22472 GCF_040640035.1 Micromonospora sp. NPDC023633
CGCGACGACGGCATCAGGCCGCAGCCACGGGTTGTCGAGCAGCTGAGCGGCATCGGGCCCGGCCGGTCCGAGCGCCGGCGGGACGACCGAGCGCCGTCCCGCCAGCCCGCCGCCGGTGAAGCTCCCGGTCAAGCCGACCGGGACGCCCGGCGCGCGGCAGGTCGTGGACGCGTTCAAGGCCGCCGGGCTGAAGGTGCCCAACCCCCGGGACCGGTCGGTCGACTGCGGCCCGGACGGGCTCGGCCTGGGCTGCTCCGAGCTGGTCGCGACCGACGCCGTCACGGTCTACGTCTTCCCCGACGAGACCAGCGCCGGCGAGATCGCCGAGACGTGGGGCGGCCAGTCGTTCCGGCGGGGCACGGTGGTGCTCAACTACCTGGAGGCGAAGACCCCCGCGGCCGACCGTGCCAGGTACGAGAAGGTCCTCACCAGCCTGCGCTGACCGTCCGGGCCGGACCCCCGCTCTGACCCGCCACCCGCCCGCGTCGGCGGCCTCGCCCGGGTGGTTGCCGGGGGCGGGTCGGGCCGGACGTGCCGGTGCGGCTCAGCCGCGTAGGCGCAGGCCGCGCGGGGTGGCGCGGAAGCCTGCGGCGGTGAGGGCGTCGCGCAGCGGCGAGGAGCGCACCGCCTCGCCGTCGGCCCGCTCCACCGACATCGCGCCCAGGGCGCCGGAGTGGACCGCGTCGGCGAGCGCCTTTCCGGCCGCCGCCAGCAGGTCGGTGTCGTCGGTGAAGGAGAGGATCGTCCGCCCGCCGCGTTCGACGTAGAGCGCCAGGTCGCCGGCGACCAGCAGCACCACGGCGCCGGCCTTGCGTCCCGCCCGGTGCCCGGTCGCCGGGACGGCCCCGTCGCCCGAGTCGACCACCCGCTCCGGCCAGGGCAACGCCGCGCCGTACGGGTTGGCCGGATCCGTCGCGGCGAGCACCAGGGTGGGCCCGCCGCGCCCCCGCCCGCCGTCGGTGGGCTCGGCCAGCGCCCGGATCCGGTCCACCGCGCCCGGCACCGCGAACTGCGCCGCGCCCAGTCCCTCCACGAAGTAGCCCCGCCGGGCCGCGCCGCGCTCCTCCAGCGCGGAGAGGACCGGATAGACCGCGGCGAAGCCGCCGACCACCTGCTCGGCCATCACCGCGCCCCGGGTCACCACACCGTGCCGTTCGAGCAGCACGTCGGCCAGGGCCGCGGCGCGGCGGGTCGGGTCGGTGTCGCGTTCCGGCAGGCGGGACCAGCGGCCGGCGACGGTCGGCGGGCCGCCACGCGTGGGCAGGGCCACCCGCCCGGGGCGCCGGTAACGGGTGCGCGGCGCGGTGGCCCGGGACCGGTGCGCCCCGCCGCCGCCGAGCGCCGCGCGCAACGGGGCGAGGGTGTCGTTGGTGAGGTGACCGGCCCACACCAGATCCCAGACGACGGCGGTCAGCGCGGCGTCGTCGGTCGAGCCGACCCGGTCGGACAGCGACCGGAAGAACAGCGCCTGTCCGTCGCCGAGCGCGTCCAGGACCGCGTCGTGCAGCGGGGTGCGGGTGAGCGCCTCGTCGGGCGGCGGAAGCAGCAGGGGGGCGACGTCCGCGTACGCCAGGGTGACCCAGCCGTCGCCGCCGGAGATCGTCCCGGAGCCGGCCCAGAGCACCTCGCCGCTGGCGCAGAGCTCGTCGAGCTGGGCGGGGGAGTAGTCGGCGACCCGGCCGGGCAGCACCAGCCGTTCCAGCGCCGACGCCGGCACCGCCGCCCCCTGCAACTGCTCCACGGTGGCGGCCAGCGCCTCGACCCCCCGCGCGGACGAGCCCACCTGCTGCCAGCGGGGCAGGAACGCGGCCAGCGCGCGGGGCGGCACCGGTTCGATCTCCCGGCGCAGCGCGGCCAGGGACCGGCGCCGCAGCAGCCGCAGCACCTCCGCGTCGCACCACTGGCTGCCGGCCGTGTCGGGGGTGAACTCGCCGGCGACGACCCGACCGGTGGCGGCGAGCCGGCGCAGCGCCTGCTCGACCACGAAGACGCCGAGCCCGAAGCGGGCCGCGCAGGTGGCGGCGGCGAACGGCCCGTGCGTACGCGCGTAGCGGGCGACCAGGTCGCCGAGCGGATCGGCCACCGGGGCGAGGTAGGCCTCGGCCACCCCGACCGGCAGGGCCACGCCGAGGGCGTCCCGCAGCCGGGCCGCGTCCTCGATGCCCACCCAGCGCTCCTCGCCGGCGACGCGCACCCGCAGCACCCGGCGGGCCGCCGCCAGCTCGGTCAGCCACCCGGGGGAGGCGCCCCGCTCGGCCAGCTCCGCCTCGGAGAGGTCGCCGACCACGCGGAGCAGCTCGACCACGTCCTCCGCGTCGCGCGGGCGGCGCTGCTCGGTCAGCCAGCGCAGCTGCCGCTCGGTCTCGGCCAGCACGGCGGGGTCGAGCAGCTCCCGCAGGTCGACCCGGCCGAGCAGCTCGCCCAGCAGGGTCGAGTCCAGCGCCAGCGCGGCGGCCCGGCGCTCGGCCAGCGGCGCGTCGCCCTCGTAGAGGAAGGCACCGACGTAGCCGAAGAGCAGCGACCGGGCGAACGGCGACGGCTGGGGGGTCTCCACCTCGACCAGGCGCACCTTGCGGGCGGCCAGGTCGCGCATCAGCTGGGCCAGCGCGGGCTGGTCGAAGACGTCCTGGAGACACTCCCGGGCGGCCTCCAGGGTGACCGGGAAGTCGGCGTACTCGCGGGCGACGTCGAGCAGTTGGGCGGCGCGTTGCCGCTGCTGCCACAGCGGCTGGCGGCGGCGCGGGTCGCGCCGGGGCAACAGCAGCGACCGGGCGGCGCACTCGCGGAACCGGGACGCGAAGAGCGCGGACGTGCCGACGGACTCCTCGACGAGCTGGGCGATCTCCTCCGGCTCGAAGACCACCACGTCGGCGCCGGGTGGCTCGTCCGCCGTGTCCGGCAGGCGGACCACGATGCCGTCGTCGGACGGCATCACCTGGGCGTCCACGCCGTAGCGCTCGGCGAGCCGGCGGCCGATGGCCAGCGCCCACGGCCCGTTGACCCGGGCGCCGAGCACGCTGTGCACGGCCAGCCGCCAGTCGCCCAGCTCGTCGCGGAACCGTTCGACCACCACCGTGCGGTCGTCGGGCAGGGACCGGGTGGCGGCGCGCTGTTCGCGCAGGTAGGCCATCAGGTTGCCGGCGGCCCAGTCGTCCAGGCCGCCGGCCCGCAGCGCGGCGACCGCCGTCTCGTCGTCCTGCTTGAGCAGGGCCCGCACCCGGGCGCCGATGGCCCGGCCCAGCTCGACGGGGCGGCCGAGCTGGTCGCCCTTCCAGAACGGCATCTTCGCTGCCTGCCCCGGGGCCGGGGAGACCAGCACCCGGTCGGGGGTGATCTCCTCGATCCGCCAGGACGACGAGCCGAGCAGGAAGACGTCGCCGACGCGGGACTCGTAGACCATCTCCTCGTCCAGCTCGCCGACCCGGGCGGCCCGCTCGGCCCCCGCCAGGAAGACGCCGAACAGGCCCCGGTCGGGGATCGTGCCGCCGCTGGTCACCGCGAGGCGCTGCGCGCCGGGCCGGCCGGTGAGCGTGTCGGTGGCGCGGTCCCAGACCAGCCGGGGCCGCAGCTCGGCGAACGCGGTCGACGGGTAGCGGCCGGAGAGCATGTCGAGCACCGCGTGCAGGGCCGAGTCGGGCAGCTCGGCGAAGGGCGCCGCCCGGCGCACCAGCACGGCCAGGTCACCGACGCGCCACGGCTCCAGCGCCACCATGGCGACGATCTGCTGGGCCAGCACGTCGAGGGGGTTGCGCGGGTGGTGCAGCTCCTCGATGGCGCCGTCGGCCATCCGCTCGGCCACCACCGTGCACGACAGCAGGTCGCCCCGGTGCTTGGGGAAGACCACCCCGCGGGAGACCGCACCGACCTGGTGCCCGGCCCGACCCACCCGTTGCAGCCCGGCGGCCACGCTGGGCGGCGCCTCGATCTGCACCACCAGGTCGACGGCGCCCATGTCGATGCCCAGCTCAAGGCTGGAGGTCGCCACCACGGCGGGCAGCTGGCCGGACTTGAGCGCCTCCTCGATGTGCTTGCGTTCCTCCCGGGAGACGCTGCCGTGGTGGGCGCGGGCGATCACCGGCGGAGCCCCGGCCACCGCGCCGGCCTGCGCCATCAGCTCCGCCGGCGGACGGCCGACGCGCACCGGCCCCACGGGCCCGCCCCACCCGTCCGCGCCGCCCGGCGCGGGCGTGGGCCCGGCCTCGGCGTCGCGTCCCGCGAACTCGGCCCCCGCGTCGCCGGGACCTGCGTGTGGGGCGGCCCCCGCACCGCCGGGCCGCGCATGGGGCGCACCCCCCCGCACCGCCGGGCCGCGCATGTGGGGCGGCCAGCGCGTCGCCGGCCAGCTCCTGCCCGGCCAGCTCGTTCAGCCGGGCGCAGAGGCGCTCGGCGGAACGCCGGGAGTTGGTGAAGACGATGGTCGAGCGGTGCGCCCTGACCAGGGAGAAGACGCGTTCCTCCAGCGCGGGCCAGATGGACGCCCGCCGGGCGCCGAGACCGCCGAGGTCGTCCTCCGGCGGCTCCTGCTCGTCGAGGCGGGTCATGTCCTCCACCGGGACCTGGACGCTGACCTCGATCGTCTTGGCGGTGGGTGGCGCGACCACGTCGACGGGGTGGGCGCCGCCGAGGAAACGGGCGCACGCGTCGACCGGCCGGACGGTGGCGGAAAGGCCGATCCGCTGCGCCGGGGCGGGCAGCAGCTCGTCGAGGCGTTCCAGGGAGAGCGCGAGGTGGGCCCCGCGCTTGGTGCCGGCGACCGCGTGCACCTCGTCGACGATCACCGTCTCGACGCCGCGCAGGGAGTCGCGGGCGGCGGAGGTGAGCAGGAGGAACAACGACTCGGGTGTGGTGATGAGGATGTCGGGCGGGGTGCGGGCGAAGGCCCGCCGCTCGTCGGCCGGGGTGTCGCCGGTGCGCATCCCCACGGTGATCTCCGGTGGGGCGACGCCGAGGCGGGTGGCGGCCTGCCGGATGCCCGTGAGCGGGGTGCGCAGGTTGCGCTCGACGTCGACCGCGAGCGCCTTGAGTGGGCTGACGTAGAGCACCCGGCAGCGGTGCCGGGGGTCGGCCGGGGCCGGCTCGCGGGCCAGCCGGTCGAGCGACCAGAGGAACGCGGCCAGCGTCTTGCCCGAGCCGGTGGGGGCGACCACCAACGCGTTGCGCCCGGCGGAGACGGAACGCCAGGCGCCGGTCTGGGCGGCGGTGGGCGCGGCGAAGGCGGCGCCGAACCACTCCCGGGTGGCCGCGCCGAAACCCGCCATCGCCTCCGTCACGCCATCCATCCTGCCCCGGCGGTGTGACATCCAGGCCTCCGGCAGGGGCGGAGTGCCCTGCTCCGGCTCATACGCGATGTTTGCGCGGTCAATCCGTTAAGTCTTACTTAACTGCTTGCTTGTATCCCACAACATAAAGTAACTTCACCCCGAGCGTCAGCCTGGGGTGGAGGGGATCGGATTGGCCGTCGAGCAGCGGAGCTTCGAGCCCGGCACCGACGTGCTCATCCGCAAGGTCGACGGTCACCTCGCCGCCGTGCGCACCGGCCTGTCCGGCCCGGAGCTGGAGCTGGCCGAGCGGCTCGCCGCCGCGCTGCGGGAGCTGGTCGTCTCCACCGCGCAGGCCAGCGCGGCCGACCGGGGCCAGGTCCGCGCCGCGGTGCACTACTTCGTGCTGCGGCGGGAGAGCCGGGGCCGGCTGCTGCCGGTGCGCTCCCTCGCCGCCGCCCAGCGGGTGGTCAACAAGGTCGTGGTCCAGCTCGGCCGTCCCGACCTGCTGGTGCAGCCCCGTCGCGAACGCCCCGCCCGGGAGCCCGTCGCCCCGACCGCCACCGCCACCGCCGACGTCGCCGTCGGCTGACCGGCCGCCCCGCGGCCGCCGTCGAGGGCTACCGGTCAGCCGTCGCCGTTCGCTGACGGCCGCCCCGTCGCCGTTCGCTGCTCGCACGCCCCCGCCGCCGTTCGCTGATTGCCGGCTCCGCCGCCGTCCGCTGACCGGCCGCGTCCGGCAACGGGACGAATTCGCGCAAAACCGCCCGCCGGGCGACGAACTGGCGTGTGATCGCACCTAGGTGCCGTCCCACCTCCGGCGCGCGCCGCAGCCACCTCGACCGGGAGCGCGGGTGCTCGTACTGCTGATCCTCCACTTCGTGGCGGCGCTCGTCGCGCCCCTGCTCGTCCGGTGGTGGGGTCCCCGCGCCTGCTATCCGCTGGCGCTGGCGCCGGCGGCCGCGTTCGGGTGGGCGCTGGCCCGCACCCCCGCCGTCCGCGACGGCGGCGCGGTGGTCGAGACGTACCCGTGGATCGGCCAGCTCGGCGTCGACCTGGCGCTGCGGCTGACCACTCTGTCCTGGCTGATGACCCTGCTCGTCGGCGGTGTCGGCGCGCTGGTCCTGGTCTACAGCGCCCACTACTTCGGCCGGGAGTCCATCGGCGTGGCCCGGTTCGCGGCCGTGCTGGTGGCCTTCGCGGGGGCGATGCTCGGCCTGGTCCTCGCCGACGACCTGCTGCTGCTCTACGTCTGCTGGGAGCTCACCACGATCTTCTCGTACCTGCTGATCGGGCACAGCGCCGAGCGGCGCTCCAGCCGGTGGGCGGCGGCGCAGGCGCTGACCGTGACCACGCTCGGCGGGCTGGCGATGCTGGTCGGGTTCATCATGCTCGGCGGCCACGCCGGCACCTACCGCTGGTCGGAGATCTCCGCCGCCCCGCTGCCGGGCGGGGCGTACCTCGTCACGGCGGTCGGGCTGATCCTCGCCGGGGCGCTGTCCAAGTCGGCGCTGCTGCCGTTCAGCTCGTGGCTGCCGGTGGCGATGGCGGCGCCCACGCCGGTGAGCGCGTACCTGCACGCCGCCGCGATGGTGAAGGCGGGCGTCTACCTGATCGGGCTGCTCGCCCCGGCGCTGGCGAGCGCCGGGCCGTGGCGGCCGGTGGTCGTGGTCGCCGGGTTGGCCACCATGCTGACCGGCGGCTGGGCCGCGCTGCGGCAGACCGACCTGAAACTGCTGCTGGCGTACGGCACCGTCAGCCAGCTCGGCCTGATCGCGGTGGCAGTCGGGGCGGGCACCCCGGACACCGCGCTGGCCGGGGTGGCGATGCTGCTGGCCCACGCCCTGTTCAAGGCGCCGCTCTTCCTCGTCGTCGGCATCATCGACCACGGCGCCGGCACCCGCGACCTGCGGGAACTGTCCGGGCTGGGGCGCCGGGCCCCGCTGCTCGTCACCGTGACGGTGCTCGCCGCCGCGTCGATGGCCGGGCTGCCGCCGCTGGTCGGCTTCGTCGCCAAGGAGGCCGTGCTGGCCGCCTTCACCGACCGGCCCGCCGTCGTCGCCGTGCTGGTGGCCGGCACCGCGCTCACCGTCGCCTACAGCGCCCGGTTCGTCTGGGGCGCGTTCGCCACCCGGCCGGGCGTGGAACCGACCGTCCTCGGGCGGGTCCCGGCGTCGATGCTCGCCCCGCCGGCCGTGCTGGCCGCCGTCGGGCTGGTCGCCGGCCCGGCCGCCGGGATCCTCGACGGCCTGCTCCGCCCGTACGCCGAGCTGTTCGGCGTCGTCGGCAAGGACCTGGCGCTGTGGCACGGCCTCAGCCCCGCGCTCGGCCTCTCCGCGCTGGCCGTGGCCGGCGGCGCGGCGCTGTTCGCGCTGCGCGGCCCGCTCGCCCCGGTGCTGGCCCGGCTGCACGTCCCGGTCGGCGGCAACCAGGGGTACGAGTGGTTCACCCGCCGCTTCGACCGGCTCGCCATCGAGGTCACCGGCGCCACCCAGCGCGGCTCGCTGCCGCAGTACCTCGGCGTCATCCTGCTCGTGCTCACCGTGGTGCCCGGCGGGGCGATGCTGGCCACCCGTCCGTGGCAGGACCGGATCGCCCTCTGGGACAGCCCGTTGCAGGTCCTGGTGGTGGCGATCGTCACCGTCGCGGCGGTGCTCGCGGTCGGCGCCCGCCGGCGGCTGACGGCGATGCTGCTGGTGGGCATGACGGGCTACGGCACCGCGATGCTCTTCGTGGTCTACGGCGCGCCGGACCTGGCGCTGACCCAGTTCCTCGTCGAGACCGCCACCATCGCGGTGTTCGTGCTGGTGCTGCGCCGGCTGCCGGAGCGGTTCTCGGCCCGCCCGAAACGTCGGCGGTGGGTGCGCCGGACGATCGGGCTGGCCGTCGGCGTGGTGGTCGGCGGGCTGGCCCTCACCGCCGCCTCGGCCCGGCGGGCGCCCACCATCTCCGACGCGTTCCCCGACCTCGCCGTCACCCAGGGGTACGGCCGCAACGTGGTCAACGTGACCCTGGTCGACATCCGGGCCTGGGACACCATGGGCGAGCTGTCGGTGCTGGTGGTGGCCGCGACCGGCGTGGCCAGCCTGGTCTTCCAGCGGTCCCGGACCGGACCCCGCCCCCGCCGCCCGGAGCCGCCGAGCCGGGTGCAGCGGCCGGGGCACCGGGTCTGGCTGCAGGGCGGGGCGACCCTGCACGAGCGGCAGCGCTCGATCGTGCTGGAGGTGGTGACCCGGCTGGTCTTCCACACGGTGGTGGTCTTCTCCCTGTTCCTGCTCTTCTCCGGCCACAACGCGCCGGGCGGCGGCTTCGCCGGCGGCCTCGTGGCGGGCCTGGCGCTGGCCGTGCGCTACCTGGCCGGCGGCCGCTACGAGCTGGCCGAGGCCGCCCCGGTCGGCGCGGGCACGGTGCTCGGCGCCGGCCTCCTCGTCTCGATCGGCACCGGGGCCGTCGCCCTGCTCGCGGGCGGGTCGGTGCTCCAGAGCACCCGGATCGACCTGTGGCTGCCGGTGATCGGCGAGTTCTACCTGGTCACGTCCCTCTTCTTCGACGTCGGCGTCTACCTGGTGGTGGTCGGGCTGGTGCTGGACATCCTGCGCAGCCTCGGCGCCGAGGTGGACCGGCACATCGAGGCGGCCGGCGAGTCCGGGGGCGGGCTGCGGGTCGACCGGCAGGGGGAGCGGACGTGAGGACGGGCGCCGCGGGACCGACCCTGGTGCTGGTCGTCGCCGCCGGCGTGCTGGTGGGCTGCGGGGTCACCCTGCTGCTGGAACGCAGCCTGACCCGGATCCTGCTCGGTGTCATCCTGCTCGGCAACGGGGTCAACGCGCTCATCCTGCTGGGCGGTCGCGCGGGGGCCGCGCCGGTGGTCGGCACGGCGCCCGCCGGCACGTTGAGCGACGCGCTGCCGCAGGCCATGATCCTCACCGCCATCGTGATCACCTTCGGGCTGACCGCGTTCCTGCTGGCGGTGAGCTACCGCAGCTGGTATCTCACCGGCGACGACGAGGTGCCCGACGACATCGAGGACCGGCAGGTCAGGCAGGCGGCCGAGCGCAACGAGCCGGCCGCCGCCGACTTCGGGGGCGAGGGCCCGGACGCCGACCCCGAGCAGGTCGACCCGGAGCCGCCGGGCCGGTTCCGGCGCGGGGACGGCCCCGGATGACCGGGTACGCGGGGCGGGGCGCCCGATGAGCCGGCTCGTGGCGCTGCCCGTGGTGGTGCCGCTGCTGGGCGCGGCGCTGACCCTGTTGCTGGCCCGGTGGCCGGGGCTGCAACGGGTCGTCAGCGTGGGCTGCCTGGCGGCCACGCTGGCGGTGGCGGCGGTGCTGCTGGTGCAGGCGTACCGGTACGGGCCGGTGGTGGTCCAGGTCGGCGGGTGGCCGGCGCCGGTGGGCATCGTGCTGGTCGCGGACCAGCTCGCCGCGCTGATGCTGGTGGTCTCCTCGGCGGTGACCCTGTGCGTGCTGCTCTACTCCGTCGGCCAGGGGCAGGGGGACGTCGGCGAGACCGCCCCGGTGACCATCTACCACCCCACCTACCTGGTGCTGACCGCCGGCGTGACCAACGCGTTCCTCGCCGGCGACCTGTTCAACCTCTTCGTCGGCTTCGAGATCCTGCTGGCCGCGAGCTTCGTGCTGATCACCCTCGGCGGCACCGAGACCCGGATCCGCACCGGCTCGACGTACGTGGTGGTCAGCATCCTCTCCTCGATGATCTTCCTCGCCTCGGTGGGGCTGGTGTACGCGGCCACCGGCACCCTGAACATGGCCCAGCTGGCGCACCGGCTGGACGCGCTGCCCGAGGGCGTACGGCTGACCCTGCAGCTGATGCTGCTGCTCGCCTTCGGGGTCAAGGCGGCGGTCTTCCCGCTCTCGGCCTGGTTGCCGGACAGCTACCCGACGGCGCCGGCCCCCGTCACGGCGGTCTTCGCCGGCCTGCTCACCAAGGTCGGCGTGTACGCGATCATCCGCACTGAGACGCTGCTCTTCCCCGGCGGTCGGCTCGCCGGGCCGCTGATGGTGGTGGCCGGGCTGACCATGGTGGTCGGCATCCTCGGCGCGGTGGCCCAGTCCGACATGAAGCGGCTCTTCTCGTTCACCCTGGTCAGCCACATCGGCTACATGATCTTCGGAGTGGGGCTGAGCACCGTGGCCGGGCTCTCCGGCGCGATCTTCTACGTGGTGCACCACATCACCATCCAGACCACGCTGTTCCTGGTCGCCGGGCTGGTCGAGGAGCGGGCCGGCAGCACCGACCTGCGCCGCATCGGCGGGCTGGCCCGGGCGGCCCCGCTGCTCGGCGTCCTCTTCTTCGTCCCGGCCATGAACCTCGCCGGCGTGCCGCCCTTCTCCGGGTTCCTCGGCAAGCTCGGCCTGCTCCAGGCGGGCGTCGCGGCCGGCGAGCTGCTGCCCGGCGTGCTGGTCGCGGCGGGGACGGTGACGAGCCTGCTCACCCTCTATGTGGCCTCGCGGGTGTGGAACATCGCCTTCTGGCGCGCCCCCCGCCTGGCCACCACCGAGCCGGTCGTCCGCCTGCCCGCGTTGATGGTCGGCGCGACGATCGCGCTGGTCGGGCTGGGGCTGGCGCTGACCGTCGTCGCCGGGCCGCTGTTCGACGTCACCGCCGACGCGGCGGCCGACCTGCGTGAGCGCACCCCGTACATCCGTTCCGTCCTGCCGGCCGGTGCCCCGTGACCCCGGCCCCCGGGGCACCGCCGCGCGGGCGGGGACGGCGGCGCGACCAGCTGATCGCCTTCGGCTGGCTGGTGCTGGTCTGGAGCCTGCTCTGGGGGGACTTCTCCTGGGGCAACCTCGTGGGCGGGGCGCTGGTGGCCGGTGCCGTGCTGCTGTTCTTCCCGCTGCCGCCGGTGAGCTTCGGCGGCCGGCTGCGCCCCGGGCCGCTGCTGGTCTTCGCGCTGCGCTTCGTCGGCGAACTGGTCAGCGCCAGCGCGCACGTCGCCCGGGTCGCGGTGCAGCCCGGCTACCGGCCCCGGGGAGCGATCATCGCGGTCCGCCTGCGGATCCGCACCGACCTGAACCTGGCGCTCACCGCCGAGGCGATCTCGCTGGTGCCGGGCACGCTGATCGTCGAGGTGGACCGGGACGTCGGAGTCCTCTACGTGCACGTGTTCGACACCCATGGTCCGCAGGATCTCCGTGCCAGCCGGCAGCGGATCCTCGCGGTCGAGCGGCGGCTCGTCCGCGCGGTCGGCTCCGTCGCCGAGGTCCGCCGGGTGAGCGCCGATTCCGTCGAGAGGGGACCCTGACCCGTGACCACGTTCCTCGCCGTCACCCTCACCACCCTGTTCTCGGTGACCGCGCTGCTGGCCCTGATCCGGCTCTACCGGGGGCCGTCACTGATCGACCGGGTGGTCGCGGCCGACATGCTGCTCGCCACCATGGTGGGCGCGGTCGGCGCGGAGGCCGCGGTGAACCGCCACGCGACCACGCTGCCGGTGCTGGTGGCGCTGTCCATGCTCGGCTTCGTCGGATCGGTGTCGCTGGTCCGCTTCGCCGTCCGCGAGGACGGGGAGGCGTGATGTGGGGCACGCTGGCCGACTGGCTGGGCGGCGGCTGCCTGGTGGTCGGCGCCCTGCTGAGCCTCGCCGCCGGGATCGGGGTGCTGCGCTTCCCGGCCACGCTGGACCGGATGCACGCCGCGACCAAGCCGCAGGTGCTCGGGGTGCTGCTCCTGCTGCTCGGCCTGGCGCTGCGGCTGCGCGCCCCGGCCGACCTGGGCATGGTGGCGCTGGTCGGGGTCTTCCAGCTGGCCACCGCCCCGGTGGCGGCCCAGATGATCGGCCGGGCCGCGTACCGCACCGGGCGGGTGGACCCGGCGCTGCTCGACGCCGACGAACTCGCCGAACGCTGACCGCCCGCCAGCGGCGCCAGCCTCGTGGAGGCGGCCGTGGACGACGTGCGGATCACCCAGAGCTGACGCCCCGGAGGCCCCCCGCCGACCCGGCGGCCCCGGACGCCGGGGGGCCTTCCGCACACCTTCAGCGGATATCCAGCCGATCCCGATAAAATGGGCCGCATGATCGACTCTTCTGCCCAGGAGGGCAGCAGTAGCCAGCCGGGTCGTGCCCGGCGTACCCCGACCCCGACGTCCCCGGGAGCCCTGAGCGACCCGTGTTGATCGTCGTTGGTCTTCTCCTCATCATCGTTCTCACCGTCGCCACGGGTTACTTCGTGGCCCAGGAGTTCGGCTACGTCGCCGTGGACCGGGGCCGGCTCAAGCAGCTGGCCGACGACGGCGACAAGGCCGCCGCCCGGGCGCTGGAGGTGACCGGGCGGCTGTCGTTCATGCTCTCGGGCGCGCAGCTCGGCATCACCGTCACCGCCCTGCTGGTCGGTTACGTCGCCGAGCCGTTCCTCGGCGCCGGGCTGGCCGAGCTGCTCGGGGTGGCCGGCGTCTCCACGGCCGTCAGCCTGCCGCTCTCGGTCGCCCTGGCCCTGACCATCGCCACCGTGGTGCAGATGGTCCTCGGTGAGCTGGCCCCGAAGAACCTCGCCATCGCCCGGCCCGAGCCCCTCGCGAAGGCCCTGAGCAGCTCCACCCTGATGTACCTCAAGGTCGCCGGTCCGCTGATCAAGCTCTTCGACCGGGCCGCGGTCCGGCTGCTCCGCCGCGTCGGCATCGAGCCGATCGAGGAGCTGCCCAGCGGCGCCACCCCGCAGGACCTGGAGCAGATCATCGCCGAGTCCCGCCAGGAGGGGCACCTGACCGCCGAGATGTCCACGCTGCTCGACCGGGGGCTCGACTTCCGCGAGCTGACCGCCGGCGAGGCGATGGTGCCGCGCGTCGACGTGCACACCGTACGCGCGCACGAACCGCTCAGCCGGGTGGTCGAGCTGCTGGACACCGGCAAGTCCCGCTTCCCCGTGCGCGGCACCGAGGGCGTCGACGACCTGGTCGGCGTCGTCGGCATCGCCGACGTGCTCGGCGTACCCCCGGAGCGGCGCGCGACCACCCCGGTCAGCGCGGTCGCCGGCCCCCCGCTCCTGGTGCCGGAGACGCTGCCGCTGCCGACGGTGCTGGACCGGCTGCGCTCCGGGCACCGGCAGCTGGCCTGCGTGGTCGACGAGTACGGCGGCTTCGCCGGCGTGATCACGCTGGAGGACATCGCCGAGGAACTCGTCGGCCCGATCCGGGACGAGGACGACCCGCCGGAGCGGGCCCCGGCCCGGCAGGAGGACGGCTCCTGGGTGGTGCCGGCCCGCTGGCGCATCGACGAGGTCGCCGACAGCACCGGAATCTCGCTGCCCGAGGCCCCGGAGTACGACACGCTCTCCGGCCTGGTCATGCGGGAGCTGGGGCGGGTCCCCGAGGTCGGTGACCGGCTGGAGATCAGCCTGCCGGCCGACGGCGAGGACGGCGCGGACGAGCCGCGCGCCCTGGTCGAGGTGCTGGCCGTCGACCGGCACGTGGCCGACTCCGTCCGGCTGCGGATCGCCGAGCCGGGGGAGGTGTCCGCGTGAGCCCCGGCATCGCACTCTTCACGTCGGTGATCCTGCTGGCGTTGAACGGCTTCTTCGTGGCCGCCGAGTTCGCCCTGGTGGCCAGCAAGCGTTACCGGCTGGAGCACGCGGCCGCCGGTGGCGGCCGGGCCGCCCGGGCCGCGCTGGACGGCGTACGCGAGCTGTCGCTGATGCTCGCCGGCGCGCAGCTCGGCATCACCCTCTGCACCCTGGGCCTGGGCGCGCTCGCCGAACCGGCGATCGAGCACCTGCTCAGCCCGCTGCTGCACGCGGTCGGGCTGCCGGACGCCGCGAGCCACGTGGTCGCGCTGGTCTTCGCGCTCAGCGTCGTCACCTTCCTGCACCTGGTGGTCGGGGAGATGGCGCCGAAGTCCTGGGCGATCACCGACGCGGAGCGCTCGGCGGTGCTGCTGGCGTTGCCGTTCCGCGCCTTCGCGCGGGTCGCCCGGCCGGTGCTGTCGGTGATGAACGCGCTGGCCAACGCGATGCTGCGGCTGGTCAAGGTCAACCCGCAGGACCAGCTCGCCCAGGTGCACGGCCCGGACGAGCTGCGCATGCTGCTGGAGCAGTCCCGCGAGCACGGCCTGCTCGGCGCCGAGCAGCACCAGATGCTGACCAGCATGCTGGAGTTGCAGGGCACCACGGTGGCCCAGGTGATGGAGCCGTTCCACCAGATGGTGACGGTGCGCCGCGACGAGGGGGCCGACCGGATCGAGCAGGTCAGCCGGGACAGCGGCCGGTCGCGGCTGGCCGTGCTGGACGCCAACGGCGACGTCTGCGGCCTGGTCCACGTCCGGGAGGCGGTGCGCGCCACCACCAGGGGCCGCACGGTCACCGCCGCCGACCTGATGACCAACGCCCTCACCCTGCCGGCCTCGGCCTCGGTGTCCGAGGCCGTGGCGGAGATGCGGGCCCGGCAGTCCCAGCTCGCGCTGGTGCGCAACGGCGGCGGGCCGACCCGGCCGATCGGGTTCGTCGCGCTGGAGGACCTGCTGGAGGAGGTCATCGGCGAGTTCGACGACGAGACCGACCCGGTGCCGCGCGGGCGACGCATGAGGTGAGACCGGATAGGTGGCCGCTCTTCGCCGAAGTCGGGGCGGCCACGCGCGGGGTCCGCGACCATGGAGGGTGCCCCCCGCGGGAGGTCCGCGACCATGGAGGGCGGCCCCGCGCGAGGTTCGCGACCATGGAGGGTGGCCCCGCGCGCGAGGTCCGCGGCCGTCACCGCGGTCCCGTCCGGCGGGGCTCGCGGGCGGCTGAGCGGGTCCGGCCCGGTGGCGGACGGGGGAGTGCCGTGCGGTTGACGGGGGTGTCACCCGAGTCCGGCTGGACCGGCCTGTCGGTGCGGACGGTCCTGGCCAACCCGAGCACCCGCCCCGGGCTGCGCCTGCCGGGGCGGGTCACCGTCATCGCCGGCTCCACCGACGTACCCGTCCTGCACGTCCGGCTCGGTCTGGTCACCACGGCCGAGCCGGACGACCCGGACGCGCCCCGTCGCCTGGTGCAGTTCCACCAGGCGACGGTGGCCGACGGTTTCGTGCTGCGGGCCGGGCGGGGCCGGTCGATCCCGTTCGAGTTCCCGTTGCCGTGGGAGACCCCGGTGACCGTGTTCGGCGGGGTGCCCCTGCTCAGCCTGCGGATGGGGCTGCGTACGGAGGTGGCCGTCGAGCCCCGGCTCGACCAGGGCGCCATGGTGCCGGTCTTCGTGCATCCGCTGCCGACCCAGGCGCACGTCCTGGCGGCGCTCGACACGCTCGGCTTCAGCATGCGCCAGGCCGGTCTGGTCGACGGGCGGCTGCCCGGGGTGGCGCAGACCCTGCCGCTGCACCAGCGGCTGGGCTACTGGGTGGCGCCGCTCTACGCCGGGCCGATCACCGAGCTGGAGCTGATCTTCATCGCCGACCCGGCCGGCCTGGAGGTGATCCTCTGGATGGACCGGCGGCTGGCCCTGGCCGGGATCACCCACCAGAGCATCAGCCGGTTCCGGGTCTGGCACACCGGCGCCGACCAGCGGGACTGGGTCGCGACGGTGGACGCCTGGCTGCGCGCGGCGATCAACCGGCACGCCGCCGCCGCGGCGCACGCCGACTGGTCCGCGACCCTCTCCGGGTCGGCGCACGTCAGCCGCCCGCCGGACGAGCCGATCCACCCCGGCTTCGGGCTGGGCGGCACCGCCGGCGCAGCCGGCATCGGCGGTTCCGGCGGCGGCGACGGCACCTGACCCGGCCGGGGTCAGGCGGTGGCGGTGGCCAGTTTGAGGCTGAAGCCGAGGAAGAGCGCGGCGACGCCCGTGGTGGCGCCGGCCGCCAGGCGGTGGCGCTGGCGGAACTGGGCCGCCAGGAACGTGCCCGTGAAGATCAGCGCGGTCAGGTAGAGCACGCTGGTGACCTGGGCGACCAGCCCGAGCAGCAGGAACGACAGCGCCGGCCAGGCGTAGCCCGGGTCCACGAACTGGATGAAGAACGAGACGAAGAAGAGGATCGCCTTTGGGTTGAGCAGGCTGATCACCAGCGCCTTGCGGAACGGGCTGCGCATCGCCGCCGGCCGCGCGGCGTCGATGAGCCGCGGCGTGTCCGGGTCGTTGCGCGTCCGCCAGCGGCGCCACGCGCCGCGCAGCATCGTCAACCCCACATAGCCGAGGTACGCGGCGCCGGCGTACTTGATCACCAGGAAGAGCGGCGGGTACGCCTGGACCAGCGACGCCACGCCGGCGGCGGAGAGGAACATCAGCACCCCGTCGCCGACGAAGACCCCGCCGGCCGCCCGGTAGCCGGCCGCCACGCCCCGCTGCGCGGCGGTGGAGAGCACGAAGAGGGAGTTGGGCCCGGGCAGCAGAACGATCGCCACGGTGCCCAGCACGTACGTCCAGATGTCGGTGATGCCCAGCACGCCCGCCATCATGGGGCCACGGGTGCCGCCCGGCGAAGCCTTTCCCGGAGCGTGACCTGTGCTTTCGGCCACTCGTCGACGGTCATCGAATACTGCACGGTGTCCCGCCAGGAGCCGTCCGGCCGGAGCCGGTGCCGGCGCAGCACCCCCTCGCGGGACGCGCCGAGGCGCTCGATGGCCCGCTGCGAGCGCTCGTTGCGGATGTCGGTGTGCCAGACCACCCGCACCGCGCCCAGCTCCTCGAAGGCGCGGGTGAGCAGCAGCAGCTTCGCCTCCGTGTTGATCCCGGTGCGCCACCAGGGCCGGCCCAGGTAGGTGTACCCGATCGCCACCGCCCGGCGCTCCGGGTCCACCTCGTAGAAGGAGGTGGTGCCGACCACCGCGCCGGTCACCGCGCAGCGCTGCGCCCACGGCACCCGCTCGCCCCGCCGGTGCGCGGCCAGCGCGGCGGCGATCGTCTCGGCGGTGCCGGCGGGATCGGCCGGCTGTGGGCTGCCGAGGTGCCGCCAGACCTCCGGGTCGGCGGTCGCGGCGTGCAGCTCGTCGGCGTGCGCGAGGTCGAGCGGTTCCAGCAGCACGTGCTCCCCGCGCAGCACCGCCGGATCGAGCCACGGAGACGTCTCCGGCCGCAGGTACGCCGGCACCGGCACGGTCACCCCGGCGTCGGGTTCGGGCAGCCCGGCGGTCAGCCGCAGCGGCACCACGCCGGCCCAGTGCGGCAGGGCGAGGTCGGCCTCCTCGTCGCGTACGCCGCCGGTGCGGGCGCGGACCGACACCTCGCGCAGCGGCAGGGCCAGCACGGCCGTCTCGGCCAGCTCCCGGCGCGACGGCGGGCGGCTGTCGGCGCTGCGCCCGGGGGCAGCCTTCTCCACCAGGGCGGTCAGCATCCGCAGCTTCTCCCGCTCGTCGGTGACCAGCCGCGCGGTGCCGTGCGCGACCAGCGAGCGGTAGTTGGCGCTGTGGTGGAACTGCGAGCGGCCGTAGACGAGGCCGTCGAGCAGGGTGACGGCGACGCAGATGGGCAGCCCGTCGCCCCGGGCGGCGAGCAGCGGCCGGCTGCCGGTGGAGCCGTGCAGGTAGAGGGTGTCGCCGATGCGCACGTGCAGGGTGGGCAGCACCCGGGGTTCGCCGTCGACGGTGAACCCGAGCGCGCAGTCGTACGCCTCGTCGAGGATCGCGTGCGCGGCGGCCTCGTCGTAGCTCATCCGCTCCCGGGAGCGGCTGGCGGTGGTCCGGTCGGTGGGTGCGTACATGGCTCGACCTTTGTTCTAGTACAATCTATGATTTGTGTCAGCACGCTATCAGGTCGTCGGTACGACGGCCGCCGAGATTTCGGCCAGCATCGAATCGGGCATCCGCTGCGCCGCCCTCGCCCCCGGCGACGCGCTGCCGCCGGTGCGGGAGCTCGCCGCCCAGCTCGCGGTGAGCCCGGCCACCGCGGCCCGGGCCTACCAGGAGCTGCGCCAGCGGGGCCTCGTGGTCACCGCCGGCCGGCACGGCACCCGGGTCCGCCCCCGCCCGCCGGTGGCGGCCCGCCGCTCCGCGCTGCGCCCGCCGACCGCCCCCGGCCTGCGCGACCTCTCCCGGGGCGAGCCGGACGTGCGGCTGCTGCCACCCCTCGGGGAGCACCTGGCCGGCCTCGCCACCGCCGCGGGTGAACCGGTCGGCTACCCCGCGGCCGGGGTGCTGCCCGAACTGGCCGAGGCGGCCCGCGAGCGGCTGACCGCCGACGGCGTGCCGGCGACGGAGCTGACCGTCACCGGCGGCGCGCTGGACGGCATCGAGCGACTGCTCGGCGCGCACCTGCGCCCCGGGGACGCGGTCGCCCTCGAGGACCCGGGCTGGGCCAACCTGCTCGACCTGGTCGCCGCGCTCGGGCTGCGGCCGATCGGCGTGCCGGTCGACGACGACGGCCCGCTCGTCGGCGGGGTCGGGGCCGCGCTCGCCGCCGGCGCGCGGGCGCTGATCGTGACGAGCCGGGCCCAGAACCCCACCGGCGCGGCGGTCTCCGCCGAGCGGGCCGGTGAGCTGCGCGCCCTGCTCGCCGGCCGGTCCGACCTGCTGCTGATCGAGGACGACCACGCCGCCGAGCTGGCCCGCGTACCGCTGCACCCGCTCGCCGGGGCGACCCCGACGTGGGCCTTCGTCCGCTCGGTGAGCAAGCCGTTCGGCCCGGACCTGCGGCTGGCCGTCCTGGTGGGCGACGAGACCACGGTGGCCCGGGTGGCCGGCCGGGCGCGGGTCGGCGCCGGCTGGGTCTCCACCGTGCTGCAACGACTGGTCCTGGCGCTCTGGCGCGACCCCGCCGTGGCCGAGCTGGTGGATCGGGCCGCCGGCAGCTACGAGCGGCGGCGCGTGGGGCTGATCGGCGCGCTCGCCCGCCACGGCCTGGCCGCCCACGGGCGCAGCGGCATCAACGTCTGGCTGCCGGTCGACGACGAGACCAGCGTGCTGACCGCGCTGCGCGACGCCGGCTGGGCGGTCGCCCCCGGCGCGCTGCACCGCATCGCCGGCCCGCCGGCGCTGCGGATCACCGTCAGCTCGCTGGACGAGGCGGAGATCCCGGACCTGGCCGAGGCGGTGGCCCAGGCGGTCCGGCCCGCCCCGCCCGGCGGCTTCACCGCGTGAGCCGGCCGGGCCCGTCGCGGGCGTCGCGGCGGGTCCCCGCGCGTGTTCCCTCCCGCGCGGGGTAGAACAGTCGCCATGGCCGAGCAGACCGAGACCGCGCCGGGCGCACAGCAGTTCATCCCGCCGCGGGCCGACACCCTCGACGACCTGCGCGCCGCCGCCACCGGCTGCCGGGGCTGCGAGCTCTACCGCGACGCGTCGCAGACGGTCTTCGGCCGCGGCGACGCCGGCGCGCGGGTGGTCTTCGTCGGCGAGCAGCCCGGCGACATGGAGGACCAGAAGGGCCTGCCGTTCGTCGGCCCCGCCGGCCGGCTGCTGCGCAGGGCGGTCG
The DNA here is from genome assembly GCF_040640035.1 of Micromonospora sp. NPDC023633. Taxonomy (NCBI): domain Bacteria; kingdom Bacillati; phylum Actinomycetota; class Actinomycetes; order Micromonosporales; family Micromonosporaceae; genus Micromonospora; species Micromonospora sp. NPDC023633. The sequence goes on from NZ_JBFABB010000114.1 coordinate 19,590, forward strand.
ACGACGCCCGGCTCGACCCCGGCCACATCTACCTCACCAACGCCGTGAAGCACTTCCGCTTCGAGCAGCGCGGCAAGCGGCGGATCCACCAGACCCCGGACCGGGTGCACATCACGGCGTGCCGGCCCTGGCTGGTGGCCGAGTTCGCCCAACTGCGCCCGGAGGTCGTGGTGGTGCTCGGCGCCACCGCCGCCAAGGCCCTGCTCGGCCCGACGTTCCGGGTCACCCGGCAGCGGGGCGAACTGCTGCCCTGGCCGGAGTCGGCCCAGCACCCGGAGGACTTCCGGCGGGTGCCGGTGGACGCGCGCGGCGGCGTCGCCGACGCGCCGCCGGCGCGGCTGCTGGCCACCATCCACCCGTCCGCCGTGCTGCGCGCGGACGACCAGGACAAGGCGTACGAGGGGCTGGTCGCCGACCTCACCGTGGCCGCCCGGGCCCTCGCCGGCTGAGCGACGCCCCGAGGGATCCGCCGGAGCGCCCTCGACGGCGGTGCACAGTGGAGCGGCACACCCGCGTCCGCGCGGCGAACAGCGGCGACGGGCCGGCCGCGCGGGTCCTGCCGCCCGGTGCGCGCTCGACTGGACGCCGGGGAGTACCTGCGGAGGCGATCGGGTACCGCCCGGACATGTCCCCCCGCCGCCTCCGCCGCCGTCCGCCGCTGATCCGGTTGGGCGCGCCCGGCCCGTACGTCCTGGCCGCCGCCTTCGCCACCGCCGCCTGGTCCGTCGCCCGGCTGCTGGACGGCTCCGGTGGTTCCCCGGCGGGGGCGCTGGTCGGGCTGGCGGGCGGCATCCCGCTCTTCGGCGGCATGGCCGCGCTCGCGCTGGCGCTCGACCGACCGTTGACCGCCGGCCTGCACGGGCTCGTCCTGGTCGCCGTGCTCGCGGTCGCCGCCCTGACCCTCGGCAGGGTGCGCAGGCTGGAACGGTCGCTCGACGGCCCTGGGCAGGGCGGGTGAGCGGTGCCACACTTGCCGCCATGGAGCAGCATCTCTACGAGCGCGACCACGAGGAGTTCCGCGAGCTGTGCCGCGAGTTCCTGACCCGCGAGGCGGTGCCCCACCACGAGCGCTGGGAGGCCGACGGGATCGTCGACCGCGAGGTGTGGCGCCGGGCCGGGGCCGCCGGCCTGCTGGGCATGGACGTCGACACGGAGTACGGCGGCGGCGGGCAGCGCGACTTCCGGTTCAACGCCGTGCTGGACGAGGAGATCATCGCCGCCGGCTGCACCGGGCTCGGCTTCGGCCTGCACAACGACGTGGTGGCGCCGTACCTGACCGAGCTGACCACGGACGAGCAGCGCAAGCGCTGGCTGCCCGGGTTCTGCTCCGGCGACCTGGTCACCGCGATCGCGATGAGCGAGCCCGGGGCCGGCTCCGACCTGGCCGGGATCCGTACGAGCGCGGTCCGCGACGGCGACGGCTGGGTGCTCAACGGCCAGAAGACCTTCATCACCAACGGGGAGATGGCCGACCTGGTGGTCGTGGTCGTGCGTACCGCGCCGGACCAGGGCGCGCACGGGGTGAGCCTGATCGCGGTGGAGAGCGGCACCCCCGGCTTCTCCCGGGGCCGGCGGCTGGCCAAGGTCGGGCTCAAGGCCAACGACACCGCCGAGCTGTTCTTCGACGACTGCCGGGTGCCGGCGGAGAACCTGGTCGGCACCGAGAACCACGGCTTCTACCACCTGATGGCCAACCTGCCCCGCGAGCGGCTCAGCATCGCGGTCGCGGCGGTGGCCGCCGCCGAGCGCCTGCTCGCCCTCACCCTCGACCACGCCCGCTCCCGGCAGGCGTTCGGCCGGCCGATCGGCGCGTTCCAGCACAACCGCTTCCTGCTGGCCGAGCTGGACACCGAGGTCACCATCGCCCGCACCTTCGTCAACCACTGCGTCGCGGAGTACGACGCCGGCCGGCTCTCGGTCACCGACGCGGCCAAGGCGAAGTGGTGGACCACCGAGTTGCAGAACAGGGTCGCCGACCGCTGCGTGCAGCTGCACGGCGGCTACGGCTACATGCTGGAGTACCCGGTGGCGAAGGCCTGGCTGGACGGGCGGGTGCAGACGATCTACGGCGGCACCACCGAGATCATGAAGGAGATCATCGGCCGCGGCCTCGGGCTCTAGCGTCGACCGACTGCCCGGCGGCGGGCGCGGGTGCGCAAGGATGAAACGGCATCTCGCCCCTTACCTCGAAGGAGCCGCCATGGCCACCGACCTCGCCGCGCCGCTCGCCGCGCCCGACGTCGCGCCCATCCAGCGGCGTACTCTGCGGCTGCTCTTCGTCACCCAGATCATCGGCGGGATCGGGGTGACCATCGGCGTCGCCGTCGGGGCGCTGCTCGCCTCCGACATCGCCGGCACCGCCGTCGCGGGCCTGGTCAGCAGCGCCGCCGTGGTGGGCGGGGCGTTGCTCGCCGTGCCGGTCACCCGGATCATGACCGTCGGTGGCCGGCGGCCCGGCCTGGTCGTGGCGTACCTGACCGGCGCGGCCGGCGGCGGGCTGGTGGTCCTCGCCGCGGTGACCCGCTGGGTGCCGCTGCTCTTCCTCGGCATGCTCCTGTTCGGCGGCGGCAGCGCGGCCAACCTCCAGGCCCGCTACACCGCGGTCGACCTGGCGGTCCCGGCGCGCCGGGGCCGCCAGCTCTCGCTGATCGTCTGGGCCACCACCATCGGCGCGGTCGCCGCGCCGAACTTCGCCTCGCTCGCCGACCGCACCACCAGCGGCTGGGGGCTGCCGACGCTGGCCGGCCCGTTCGCGTTCAGCGCCGTCGCGCTCGTGCTGGCCGCCGGGGCGATCCTGGCGCTGCTGCGGCCGGACCCGCTGCTCACGGCGCGCCGGCTGACGGCCGCCGGCCCGGCCGGCGCCACGGCGACCCCCGTCGTCGC
>NZ_JBFABB010000115.1:0-22054 GCF_040640035.1 Micromonospora sp. NPDC023633
ACGTCCACCCCGGTGGCCAAGGCGCCGACCGACGGCAGGGGCAGCCAGCTCGCGCGCCTCGGCAGCAGCAACTTCGACGTCACCGCCGCCTGGCGGTGCGCGGTCGACGACCTCTCCGTGCTGCCGCTGGGCGAACCGGACGGGCCGACGGCACCCATGGCCGGCCTGCCGATCTACCAGGAGATCTTCGGTCGCGACACGATGACCGCCTCGTGGCAGGCGCTGCTCGCCGGGCCGACGATGCTGGCCGACAGCCTGCGGCTCAACGCCCGCCACCTCGGGCGGCGCATCGACGACTGGCGCGACGAGGAACCCGGCAAGCCGTTGCACGAGGCCCGGCGGGGCCCGGTGTCCGCGCTCGGGCTCGACCCGTTCGCCGCCTACCACGGCGACTGGTCCACCGCGCCGGACTTCCTCGTCTTCCTCGGCCAGTACCTGGCCTGGACCGGGGACCTCGACACGGTACGGGACCTGCTGCCGACCGCGCGGCGCGTGCTGGGCTGGATCGACCGGTACGGCGACCTCGACCGGGACGGCTTCCTGGAATACCACCGCCGCTCCCCCGCCGGCCTGAAGAACCAGGGGTGGAAGGACTCGGACACCGCCATCGTCGACGAGCACGGCGAGGTGGTGCCGAACCCGATCGCGACCAGCGAGTTGCAGGCATACTGGTACGCCGCGCTGCGGCACGCCGCGGTGGTGTTCGCCGCGGCCGGTCACCCCGCCTTCGGCGCCGGGCTGGTCCGCCGGGCCGCCGCCCTGCGGCGCCGCTTCCACCGTGCCTACTGGATGCCCGACCACGGCTGCCACGCCCTGGCGCTGGGGCCGGACAAACGGCAGGTGCGCTCGGTCAACTCCAACGACGGTCACCTGCTGGCCACCGGGATCGTGCCCGCCCGCCTCGCGCCGCTGGTCGCCGACCGGCTGCTCGCCCCCGACATGTTCAGCGGCTGGGGCGTGCGCACCCTGTCCTCGGCGCACCCGGCGTACAACCCGTTCAGCTACCACCGGGGCAGCGTGTGGCCGGTCGAGGCGGGCACGATCGGCCTGGGGCTGGCCCGGTACGGCTGCTGGGATCACCTGCACCGGCTCGCGGAGGGGATGTTCTCGGCGGCAGCGCTCTTCACGGAACACCGCCTGCCGGAGGTGCTCAGCGGGCTGCCCCGCGACGACGCCCACCCGCACCCCGGCGTCTACCCGGACTCCTGTTCCCCGCAGGCATGGTCCGCCAGCGCGGTCGTCGCGCTGATCCAGGCGCTGCTGGCACTGCGCCCGGCCGCGCCGCTGCGGACGATCTTCGTCGACCCGCACCTGCCGGAGTGGCTGCCGGATCTCGTGCTCGAGGGCGTGCGGGTCGGCGGTCACACCATCGATCTGACCGTACGACGTGGGCGCGGCGGGCGCACGTCGCTGCGCGCCCGCGGCGACCGGATCGCGGTGGTCCGCCGGCCCACGCTCCAGGCCCGGGCCACCCGCCGCCGGTCCTGACCAGCTGGCCCGGTTCGTCGGGACCCCACGGGCGGCGCAGCGCGGAAGGCGGAGCACGCGGCCGACAGGGCTAGGATCCTGTCGTGGCCGACCAGGGGCTCATCCAGGACGACGAACGGTTGCGCCGCATCGAGGCGGTGACCGACGCGACGCTGTCCCGCCTCGACGCGGCCGATCTCTTCGACGAGCTCCTCGACCGCGTCCGGGACCTGCTCGACGTCGACACGGCGGCGATCCTCATGCTGGACACGCACGCGCAGCAGCTCGTGGCCACCGCGGCCAAGGGGTTGGAGGAGGAGGTCCGGCAGGGTTTCCGCGTCTCCGTCGGCCGCGGGTTCGCCGGCCGGATCGCCCTGACCCGACAGCCGGTGATCGTCGACGTCGTCACCCCCGACGCCGTGGTCAACCCGATCCTGCTGGCGATGGGGCTGCGGTCGCTGCTCGGCGTGCCGATGTTCGCCCGGGGCGAGCTGATCGGCGTGCTGCACGTCGGCACGCTGGGTCGACGCCGGTTCACCACCGACGACGTCCGCCTGCTGGAGCTGGTCGCCGACCGGGCCAGCCTGGCCAGCCTCACCCGGTCCCACAACCTCGACCACAACGCCGCCCTCGCCCTGCAACGCAGCCTGCTGCCCACCCAGCTGCCCAGCGTGGCGGGCCTGGACATGGCCGCCCGGTACGTGCCCGGGCACGCCGCCGGGATCGGCGGCGACTGGTACGACGTGTTCCTCCTGCCCTCGGGCTGGCTGGGCCTGGTCATCGGCGACGTGTCAGGCCACGGCCTGCAGTCGGCCGTGGTCATGGGGCGCATCCGCAGCGCGCTGCGCGCCTACGCGCTGGTCTGCGACGACCCGGCGGAGGCGTTGACGCTCCTCGACCGCAAGGTCGGCCACTTCGAGGCCGGCAACCTCACCACGGCGCTCTACGCCATGGTCTCCCCCGACCGGACCCGCATCCGGCTCTCCGCCGCCGGGCACCTGCGCCCCGTCCTCGCCGTGCCAGGCCAGCCGGGCGCACCCGTGGAGGTCCACACCGATCCCCCGCTCGGTACGGGTCGCCGGCCACCGCCCCGGCAACGCGCGGAGGTGGACTTCCCGCCGGGCGCGGTGCTCGTCTGCTTCACCGACGGCCTCGTCGAACGCCGCCACGAGGTCATCGACGTCGGCCTCGACAAGCTCGCCGACGTGGTCCGGCCCGCACCGGCCGAGCAGGTCTGCGCCACGGTCATGGCCACCCTCGGCGCCGAACAGCCGACCGACGACATCGCCATGCTGGTCGTCCACCGCCTCCCGGCGCCGCGCTGAGCCGCACGCCGGCCGGGTCGTCGACGCCGGCCGGTGGTCGCCGGCCCGTTTGGCGGGAGGCGATCGCGGAAAGAGTGGCGGGCATGAAGTGGGCAAGCCGAGCCGTACCCGCCGCCGCCGCCGTCGCCGCCGTCGCGGCCCTCGCCGCGCGTGACCTGATCCAGCGCGACCACGCGTTGCTGCGTACCTTCCCGGTCCTCGGCCGGGCCCGGTACCTGCTGGAGTCCATCGGGCCGGAGTTGCGCCAGTACATCGTCGCGGGCAACAACGAGGAGCGGCCGTTCACCCGCGACCAGCGCCGCTGGGTGTACGCGTCGGCGAAGCAGCAGAACAACTACTTCGGCTTCGGCACCGACAACGACATCGAGTTCACCCCCGGATATCCGATCATCAAGCACCGCACCTTCGGTCGGGCCGTCCCGCCGTCGACGCCGGCAGCCGGGCACGACGTGCGGCTGCCGTGCGCCAAGGTGCTCGGCGCCGCGCGGGGCCGCGCCCACGCGTTCCGGCCCGAGTCGGTGGTCAACATCTCCGGGATGAGCTTCGGGTCCCTGTCCGGCAACGCCGTCGAGGCGCTCAACCGGGGCGCGGCCCTGGCCGGCTGCCTGCAGAACACCGGCGAGGGCGGGCTGTCGCCGTACCACCGCAAGGGCGGTGACCTGGTCTTCCAGATCGGCACCGCGTACTTCGGCTGCCGCGACGAACGCGGCCGGTTCAGCCTCGACCGGCTCAGGGACCTCGTCGCCGGCGCGCCGGTGCGGGCGCTGGAGATCAAGCTCAGCCAGGGCGCGAAACCCAGCCTCGGCGGCCTGTTGCCGGCGGCCAAGGTCTCCGCGGAGATCGCCGCGACCCGGGGCATCCCGCAGGGTCGCGACTGCGTCAGCCCGTCCCGGCACGCCGAGTTCTCCGACTGCGACAGCCTGCTCGACTGGGTGGAGCTGCTCGCCGCCGAGACCGGCCTGCCGGTCGGCATCAAGTCCGCGGTGGGCGACCTCGGCTTCTGGGAGGAGCTGACCACCCTGATGCGCGACACCGGGCGCGGGGTCGACTTCGTCAGCGTCGACGGCGGCGAGGGCGGCACCGGCGCCGCGCCGCTGATCTTCACGGACTCGGTGTCGTTGCCGTTCCAGCAGGGCTTCGCCCGGGTCTACAAGGTCTTCGCCGAGCGCGACCTGCACGAGCAGGTGGTGTTCGTCGGCGCCGGCAAGCTCGGCCTGCCCGACAACGCGGTGGTGGCGTTCGCGCTCGGCTGCGACATGGTCAACGTCGGCCGGGAGGCGATGCTGGCGATCGGCTGCATCCAGGCGCAGAAGTGCCACACCGACACCTGCCCCACCGGCGTCGCCACCCAGAACCCGTGGCTCGCCCGGGGCGTGGACCCGGGCTCGAAGTCGGTCCGCGCCGCCAACTACATCCGGACGCTGCGCCGGGACCTGGTCAAGGTCGCCGAGGCGTGCGGCGTCGAGCACCCGGGCCTCATCGACACCGACGCGATCGAGGTCCTCGACGGCCGGACGGCCTCCCACCCCCTGCACGAGGTGTACGGCTACCGCCCCGAGTGGGGACTGCCGTCCGCCGCCGACCGGGCGCGGATCGTCCGGCTGATGACGGCGGAGGCCCCGCAGGGCGGCACCGCCCCACCGTCGCCGACCGCGATGTCCTGACCTCGCGCGCCCCGCTCCGGGTGACGACGCGGCCGCCCGGTGCGGGTCGCCCGCTCCGGTGACCGGTCCACGCCGAGTGGTGCGCGGGCTCGACGTGACGGGCACGCGGAAACCTCGCGGCCCGGGTGCACGAGCGCGCGCCTAGCATCGGCGGAGTGTCGATCACCTCTCGGCGGTGCCGGATCCTGCTGCTCGCCGCGGCCGCTCTCTTCCTGCTCGTCGCCCTCGTCGTCCGCGCGGCGGCCGACGGCGGCCTCGAACAGCACTCCGGCACCGCGCTGTACGCGTCCATGGTCTGGGCCGGTGTGCTGTTCCTCCGGCCGCGCCTGTCGCCGCCGACGGCCGGCGCGATCGCGATCGCCTTCTGCTGGGCGGTCGAGGTGTCGCAGCTGACCGGGGTACCGGCGGCCCTGTCGGCGCGCAGCCTGCTGGCGCGGCTCGCGCTCGGGGTGCAGTTCGACCCGGTCGACCTCGCCTGGTACCCGGTCGGGGTGCTGCCGCTGGTGGCGGTGCACCGGATCGTCGGCGCCCGCGCCCGGCACCGCCAGCCCACGGGGTGAGCGGGCGGCGCCCGATAAATGGCGCGCACCGGGTGCACCGCGCTACCTATCGTGGCCCCGTGCTGATCAGACGTGAGACCCCGGCCGACGTCGACGCGATCCGGGCGGTGCACCTCGCCGCCTTCGCCAACCCGGAGAAGCCGGACGCCGTACCCGTCGAGGCGGGGCTGGTGGACGCGCTGCGGGCGGACGACGGGTGGCTGCCGACCCTCTCCCTCGTCGCGGTCGACGACGCCGCCGGGGTGGTCGGCCACGTGGTCTGCACCCGGGGCCGGGTGGCCGGCGAGCCGGTCGCGCTGGGGTTGGGCCCGCTCGGCGTGCTGCCGGCCTGGCAGCGGCGCGGGGTCGGCTCCGCGCTGATGCACGCGGTGCTCGGCGCGGCCGACGCGCGCGAGGAGGCCCTGGTGGTGCTGCTCGGGCATCCGGACTACTACCCGCGCTTCGGGTTCCGCCCGGCGGTCGACCTCGGCGTCACCCCGCCGCAGCCGTGGGGGCCGCGCTACTTCATGGCCCGCCCGCTGAGCGCCTGGCGGCCGTCGATCCGAGGCGAGTTCGCCTACGCCCGCCCGTTCGACGAGCTGTAACCGCCGCGCGGCGATGTTCGGGCAGGTCAGTGCCATCATCGCGGGCTTTCGTGCGAACATGTGTTCGTGTCGCCCGAGGCCAGCATCCTGCACGCCGACCTGGACGCGTTCTACGCGTCGGTCGAGCAGCGGGACGACCCGCGCCTGCGCGGCCGGCCGGTGATCGTCGGCGGCGGCGTGGTCCTCGCGTGCAGCTACGAGGCGAAGGCCCGGGGCGTCCGCAGCGCGATGGGCGGCCGGCAGGCCCGGCGGCTCTGCCCCGAGGCGATCGTCGTGCCGCCGAGGATGGCGGCCTACACGGCGGCGAGCCGCGCGGTCTTCGAGATCTTCCGGCGGACCACCCCGATCGTCGAGGGGCTCTCCATCGACGAGGCGTTCCTCGACGTGGGCGGCCTGCGCCGGCTGGCCGGCCCGCCCGCCGACATCGCCGCCCGGCTGCGCCGGGAGGTGGGCGAGCGGGTCGGCCTGCCGATCACCGTGGGCGTGGCCCGCACGAAGTTCCTCGCCAAGGTGGCCAGCGGCGTCGCCAAGCCCGACGGACTGCTGGTCGTCCCGCCCGACGGGGAACTGGCGTTCCTGCACCCGCTGCCGGTGGAGCGGCTGTGGGGCGTCGGGCCGGTGACCGCGGCGAAGCTGCGCGAGCGGGGCATCCGTACGGTCGGGCAGGTCGCCCGCCTCGGCGAGGCGACGCTCGTCTCGCTGCTCGGCGCGGGCGCCGGTCGGCACCTGCACGCCCTGGCGCACAACCGCGACCCCCGGCCGGTGCAGGTCGGCCGCCGGCGCGGGTCGATGGGCGCGCAGCACGCCCTCGCCGCCGTCCCGCACTCCCCCGCCGAACTGGAGGCGATCCTCGCCGGCCTGGTAGACCGGGTGACCCGGCGGATGCGGGCGGCGACGCGGGCCGGGCGGACGGTGACGCTGCGCCTGCGCTTCGGCGACTACACCCGCGCGACCCGCTCCCACACGGTGGCCAAGGCGACCGCCGACACGGCCCCGCTGCTCGCCGCGGCGCGGGCGCTGCTGCGGGCCGCGCTGCCCGAGATCGAGCGGCGGGGCGTGACCCTGCTCGGCGTGTCGGTCGGGAACCTGGACGACTCCCCCGTCCAGCCGCCGCTGCCGTTCGACCGCGATGCGGGGGCGGACCTGGACGCGGCGGTGGACGCGGTGCGCGACCGGTTCGGGTCGGGGGCGCTCACCCGGGCGGTGCTGCTCGGTCGGGACCCCGGCCTGGAGATGCCGCTGCTGCCGGACTGAACCGCAGGGCGGGTGGTGCCCCCGGCCCGAGGGCACCACCCGCCGACTGGCGGTGCGGTCTAGCCCGCCGGCAGCACGGCGGTGCCCTTGCGGTAGTTGCGGCCGTTGCCGTCGGGGCGGTAGTCGTTCTCGACGTTGCCCGCCGAGTCCACCGAGAACCAGTGGATCCGCGATCCCGCCGGGACGGTCAGCGTCTCCCCGCCCTCCCGGACGCCCGCCGAGCCGTAGAGGATGGACGCGTACGTCGGGGCGGCCCGGTCGAGGGTGTAGAAGACCGCGGCCGGCTCGCTGGTGGAGAAGGTCACGTCCACCATGCCCGGTGTCGCGCTCGGCGCGACCGCCAGCGTGCTGCGCGGGCGGGTCCGGTCCTCGGCGAAGTCCCGGGCCACCCGCATCAACTCCACCAGGCCGTTGGCGAACTCCAACGCCTCGGCGTGCGCCTCGTCCCACTCCGGCTGGAACGAGGTGCCGACCTCGAAGTTCCAGGCGTAGATGCCGTACCTGTACCAGAGCATGTCCCCGGAGTTGCCGGCCGCCGAGTAGAGCACATCGGAGATCGGACCGGTGCGCGCCGGGGTGACCGCCATGTTGCGGTGCCGCTTGATGGCGGCCAGGATCCGCGACGAGGCACCCCAGAACGCCGACTCCTCGGCGAGCGTCGGGCGGGGCGCGGAGACCCGGCCGGGCAGCGCGTACGCCCCCGGCGACCACATGAAGTAGTTGCCCGAGGAGTGCAGGTTCATCGAGAACCGGATGTTCGGGCGGGAGGCCAGCCAGTCGAGGTTGCGGTTCTCCGGCTCGGAGAGCTCGCTCGGCCCGGCGTACGTGCCGCTGGTGCAGCTCGCCGACGCCCCCGAGTAGCCGTCGAAGAGGCTGTACTCGGTGTAGTTGCGGTTGTTGTCCACGCCCCAGGAGTTGCGGGCCAGGAAGTCCGCCGCCCCGGTCGTCGGGCAGTGGTTGGTCATGTTCTTGCGTTGGGAGTTGAAGTCGTAGAAGGAGTAGTGGCCGCCGTCGGGGTTGATTGAGGGGGCGATCCAGATGTCGAGGTTGTCCAGCAGTTGGCGGGTCCGCCCGTCGTGGGCGTAGTTGCGCAGCAGCCGCTCGGCGGTCTCGACGGTGACCAGCGGCGGCACCCACTCGCGGGCGTGTTCCTGGGCGTACGCGAGCACGCCCAGCTTCGAGCCGTCCCGGTGCTTGCCGATCCGGATGGCGTACACGGGGTGCGGGTCGCGCGAGACGCTCGCCGGCGCGCTCAGGCCGTCGCTGAGCGGGGTCCGCGCGGCCGGCACGACCACGCCGGCTCCCGGACTGCCCCGATAGGTGTACGCCCGCACGAGCGTCCCGGCCCCGGCGTTGAGCGCCGCGACGACCTGGGCGGCGGTGCTGGTCACCGCGCTGGCGCCGTCGGTGCCCAGGGTGACCCGCACGGCCGGGCCGGCCACGGTCACCGACAGCGGCGTGTTCGCCGCGCCCGGGTCGGCGAGCTCCACGGAAATGTCGTTGCCGCCCTCGTGCCCCCAGGCCAGGGAGTCCACCGCGACCCGGCTGTCGGTGGCGGTGCCCAGCACCGCCTGCGCGTGCCGCCGGTAGCCGTTGGTCCGGTGCGGCAGCTCGACGATCTCGGCCAGCCGGGGGAACTCGGCCGCCAGCTGGTGGATCCGCGCGTACAGCTCGGTCGGCGTCAGGTAGCTGGTGACGAAGTCCTTCTGGTAGCCCGGCCCCTCGGGGCCGTCGCCCGGGGTCGGCAGCCACTCCCGCACCTGCGCGACGGCCACGTCACCGGTCGGACTGGTGATCCGGATCCGGTCGGGCCGGCTGGTCACCGGCGCGGCGCCGCGGTGGTACAGGTAGACGCCAGCGTCGACGAAACGGGAGATCGTCTGCGTCCCGCCGGAGCCGATCTCGGTGCCCGGCCCGCTGTCCCGCTCGACGGTGAGGGCGTCGGCGGCCGTCTGGCCCTGCGCCCACTTCGCCTCGACGGAGAGGATCTGGCTCGTTCCGGAGGTGTAGTAGTCCGCTCGGATGATCTTGACGTCGGATGCCGCGGAGGCGGCCGGACCGAGCGTCGCGGCGGCGAACTGACGGTTCTGCGCGACGTGCCCGGCGATGGTCGCCTCGCGTTCCGCCACCCGGGCCCGGGCGTCGGCGGGACGGTGCAGCACCTCGCCGAGGGTGAAGCCGGCCCTGGTCAGGGCCGCGGCCTCGCCGGCGGTGACGACCGCGTGCGCGACGACCCCCTTCTCCGTGCGGGTGACGTGGTGGTCGAGGTCGACGCCCGTGGCGACGAGGGCGTCCAGCTGGGCGGTGCCGGCGAGCAGCACCTCGACGACGTTCGCCTCCTCGTCGGCGACCCGGACCAACTCGACCGGGGGTTCTGCGGCGGGCACGACGGCCGCGGCCGGGCTGACCAGCAGCACCACCGCCGTGGCGGCGGCCAACGCGGCCGGGACGGGAAGGCGGCGTCGCCACCGGGGAGCTGAGGAATCACGCATGTGTCCGCCCTTCTGGTGTCGGCAGGGCGGCCGGAGCGGGATGGCCGAGGGGCCGCCCGGGTGCGGCTGCTCCGGTGAAGGTCCGTGGGCTGAGGCCATCCTCAGTGCACACGAACTCACATGTCAATCCCCGTCGATGTGTGATCGGTGCCGCCGGGCCGACTGGGAGCCCGTTGTGCGGACCTGCGGTGAGTAGGTGTGCTCAGGCCCCGCCCGAGGGCCACCCACATACTTGGCCGAGCAGCTTGGACAAGATCGCCGGGAGAAGGCAACAGGCATGACGAAGCAGCACCGACTGACATTTCGGATCACCGCGCTCATCCTGGTTCTGTGCACTCCGGTGGCTGCCTGGTGGCTCATCGGCGACCTGACCAACGACGAGGCCCGGCAACTCGCCGCCGAGGGCGTCGAGCTGGACTACGCGATCCGGCCCGTGAGCCTCGGTACGGCGGGAGACCGCGTCGTCGGCGTCCTGGCCTGCGGCGGCGTCGTCCTCGCGCTCGCCTGGTTGCTCCGGGCCACGGCACGCCGCCGGCTCGACGCCCGGTGGTGGTGGGTGCTGGTGCCGCTCGTCGGGGCCGGTGTCCTCCTCGGCCTCGCCTGGCGGGTGTTGACCGCCGGAGGGATCGGCGCCAACATCGGCGCAGGGCTTATGGTCATCGCGGGTGGCCCCGCCCTGGTGGTCCTGCTGGTCGTTGCCGCAGTCGCGGCGCTGCGGTTGCGCCGGGACCGGTCGCGGCGAGCCCCGCACGACTCCGAGTGACGACCGAGCCCCACTACCTCGCCCGTCCGGGACTCTGCCGACATCGGTCCCGGCCAGCACGCGCCTTCCCTGGCGCTGCCGGCCCCAGACGAGACGCCGCATATGTCCTTCTCGTCGCTGGACCTCAGCCGCCGGCGGGCCCGCCCCTCGGCGGGCTGGCGATCTGGCACCGGCGGGCCCCACCTGGCCCGGCCGCGAGCCACCCGACGAACCACTCCGCAGCTTGGGAGGGGCGTCGAGGTTTCGCCGGTGTGGAAACTGGAGAAGGTGAAGATCGCACCTGCGCGCTCAAGGGGGATCAAACTCGTGTCCGACACCACCGACCGGTCCGACCGTCAGGCAGACCGTCCCGCCGAGGTGACCGACCCGCTGCTGTGGAAGCTCGCCCTGGACGTGGCCGACGCCCACGAGCCGGACGGGGACGGCGGGTGCCGCAACCTGCTCTGCGCGGGCCAGGCCTGGCCCTGCCCGCCCTGGAACAACGCCCAGCGCGCACTGCGCATGGCCCGGTCCGACTCCGGGCAGTCGTCGCCGCACGCGGTGCGGCCGGCTGGCGGCCAGGGCCGGTCGGACCTGTCCGCCGCCGGGTTGGCGCAGCGCACCCGGTCGAACGACCCGCGGGCCGCGTCGGCGGCCTAGTGCCCTGAGTCGTTAAGAGGTCGCGCGGATAGGCGTGCCGAGTCAGGTCAGGACAGCCGTCGTAGCGGAAAATGACCTAGGCGCAGTGTGAGGTTACGGAGCGTAAAATTGTCTGGCGCTTGCGGCGTCAGAAAGCCGCGTGCGGCTTCTTGAGTGAACCGATTGGGCGGCTTTGGCGTTCATGTTCTATCCGGCGGTGGTACGCGGCCTCTTCAGAGGCAGGTGCCCCAACCGCTCGGCTGCGCGGCCGGATACGGTGCCGGTCGACGAGGGGAGCCAGGATGGAGCAGCGGTTGAGCATCGCGGTGGCGCAGCCGCGGTGCGTTGCTCACGACGTAGCGGCCAACGCGGAGGCCCATGCGGCGGCCGTCCGGGCGGCGGACGCGCGGGTGGTGGTGTTTCCCGAGTTGTCGCTGACGGGATACGAGCTGGACGCAGTGCCAGTCGCCCCAGCCGATGAACGGCTGGCTCCCATCCTCGCCGCATGCGCCGAGACCGGGACGCTCGCGCTGGTTGGCGCTCCAGTGCCCGGTCCGTACATCGGCATCTTGGCTGTGGACGGGGACGGCGTGCGCGTGGCCTACAGGAAGGTCTACCTGCACGGCAGCGAGGCCGTTTACTTCGTCCCCGGCGAGCCTGCCGTGATCGAAGTGGACGGGTGGCGGCTGGGGCTCGCCATCTGCCGCGACACTGGCATCCCGCAGCACGCCGCGACGACGGCCGCGCTGGGCATCGATGGCTACGTTGCTGGAATCGTGCACGCCGATCACGAGGCTGAGCTCCACGGCGAGCGCGCCCGCCGGGTCGCCGCCGACCACGGCGTGTGGGTGGCCACGGCGGCCTTTGCAGGTCCGACCGGTGGTGGCTTTGACCGCACGTCCGGCCGCTCGGGCATCTGGTCCTCTGACGGAGAACTGATCGCCGAGGCGAGCGTCGCCCCCGATGATTTTGCGCGCGCGGTCTTTAGCAAGAACTTGCGCTGATTGGTGGTTGTTCACCGTTGGCGTCGGGGGCGGGTATCCCAGCGATGGGTGGTCCAGGCTCGACGGATCAAGCTACGGATTGTGATGATCGTGTCGGCGAGGTCGAAAAAGGCTCCGCCTATCCGCGCAACCTCTAATTCGTTGGCAGTATGCCGCGATTGTTTCGAGGATGTCGTCAGCCGTCTTGGTCCCACACGAACGGCTTGGGGTCGGCGTTCCACGCCTCGATCCAGGGCCGCCCGTAGTTTCCAGACCAAAAACAACTCCAGCCCTAGTCGGAGGCCCTGGTGAACACCTGGAGCCGGGATCGTCATCCCCCTTTTTGACCAGCGCTGGGGTTGTTTTTGGTCCGGAAACTACCGGCCACCCGGGCGGATAAACGACGGGCAGCCGCCAGCGTTCTTCGCGAACACCGACGGCTACCCGTCGTCTTGGGGCCGGCCTAACCGAGTGCGACGATCTCCGGCGCGACCCGGAAGCCGATCGCCCGGCGGGTCGTACGCCGGCACGAACGGGTTGACCGCGTCGCTCGGAATCTCGCCGCTGGCCCGCATCTCGGCAGCGATCCGGTTGATCGGCCGGGTGAAGCCCTTCAGAACGCGGTGGCGACGAAGTGGCGCAGGGACTGCTGGGTCTTGGCGGGTAGGTGCTCGTGGCGGATGCGGCCGTGGCCGGCACCGGTCATCGGGAAGCGGGGCTGGCCGTGGAGTCGGCGGGGCAGGCGGATCATGCGGTCAGCTCCGCGCGGGCCCGGCCGGATTCGCGTTGGCCGCGTCCGCCGTGGAGGACGCAACTAGATCCAGGTGGGTAGGTATTCGGGGGTGTAGCGAGCACCGGCGGCACCGTCAGGGATGATCTCGTTGATCCGCGCCAGGTCCTCTCGGGTCAGCTCCACGCCAGCGGCGGCGAGGTTCTCCTCGAGCCGCACCGCGCTGCGGGTCCCGGGGATCGGCACGATGTCGTCGCCCTGGGCGAGCAGCCAGGCCAGGGCGAGCTGCGAGGCGCTGATCTTCTTCTCGGCGGCGAGATGGTGGAGCCGGTCCACCGTATGCTTGTTCGTCAGGTAGTTCTCGCCCTGCCACCGGGCGTCGTACCGGCGGAAGTCGCCCTCCTCGTGCTCCTCGGCGGGCTTGACCGCGGAGGTCAAGAAGCCGCGCCCGAGCGGGGAGTAGGGCACGAATCCGATGCCGAGCTCGCGCGCGGCGGGTAGCACCTCGGCCTCGACGCTTCGCTCGAACAGGGAGTACTCGGTCTGCAGCACCGAGACCGGGTGCACCGCGTGGGCGCGGCGCAGCGTCTCGGGCCCGACCTCGCTCAGCCCGAAGAAGCGGACCTTGCCCTCCTCGATCAGCTCCTTGACGGTGCCGGCGACGTCCTCGACCGGGACGTTCGGGTCCTGGCGGTGCTGGTAGAGCACGTCGATGACGTCGATGCCGAGGTAGCGCAGGCTGCTCTCGGTCACGCGGCGGATGTTCGCCGGGGTGGAGTCGTTGCCGTTGGCGTTGCCCTGGTCGTCGTAGGTGAATCCGAACTTGGTGGCGATCTGCACCTGGTCGCGGAACGGGGCGACGGCCTCACCGAGGAGGATCTCGTTGGAGCCGTTTCCTCGGTTGTACAGCTCGGCGGTGTCGAACAGGGTGACGCCGAGCTCGTGGGCGCGGCGGATGACCGCGATGTGCTCCTCGCGGCTGCCTCTGGTGCCGTAGAAGGCGGTCATGCCCATGGTGCCGAAACCGATCTCGGCGACGGTCAGACCCTGCTGGCCCAGTGCGCGTTCTTTCAGCATGTGATTTTCCTCCGTGGTGGTGGTCTGGGGTAGTGGTCATCTGGTCGGGGTTGAGCGGCCCGCTCAGTCGTGGGCGGCGGGGAGCGCGACGCCGGTCTGCTCGGTGAGCGAGGACAGGAGCGCGTCCTGCAAGCCCTTGTCGTGAACGGCGGGATGGGGCTGCTGAGTTCGCCGGTGGTGCCAGTAGCGGCCGCTGACGAGCGCCTCGGGATCGTCGGTCGTGGCGAGCCAGGCCTGGGTGACGTGCGCGAGGGCGAGGTCGCCGCTCGCGCACGGTCCGCCCATTCTGGTGGGCACCCAGCCGGGGTCGACCGCGTGCGCGACGACGTCTGGCCGGAGTCGGGCGATGGCGGCCATGAGCGTGGTGACGAACAGTTTCGCGTCCGAGTACGAGTGCGTCTCGCGCTTGCCGGTCCAGTCGACGCCGGCGAGGTCGGGGTGGCCGCCGCGGTGCATGCTGCTGCTGAGGTAGATCAGCCTGCCCGGGCGCTGGATCCTCGCGGTCATCAGGTACGGGGCGGTGACGTTGACCGGGAGCACCGCGCCCTTCATGACGCCGGCGTTGTGGACCACCGCGTCGCACGGGCCCAGTGCGTTCGCCTGCTCGACCAGGTCATGCACCTGGTCGAGGTCGGCGAGGTCGCCGACGATCGCCGCGGCCCCGCGGTCGACGAGGTCCTGTACCGCGGCCAGCCGCGCCGTGGTGCGGGCGTGCACGACGACCTGGTGGCCGTCGTCGAGGAGCGCCTCGGCGGTCGCCCGGCCGACGCCGTCGGTGGACCCGGTGATCAGGATGCCTGCCATGACTCGATCCCTTCTTGCGGGGTGATGGGGTTTGCCACGCGACGGCGATGCGGTCGACCTCCGTCATCGCGTTGCCGGCTTTCGCGTGATGACGGCGACGCCGATCAGCGGCACCGAAGCGAGTGCGAGGAGGCCGGTCAGCACAAGGGCGAGCGCCGTGAAACCGGTGATGGCCCCACCGAGGATCGGACCGATGCTCGCGCCGATGAAGAGGACGAAGCCGTTGATCGCCATCCCGCTCGCACGGTGGGGAGCCGCCGTCTCGCCGTAGAGGCCGATCATCGAGGGGACGGCCAGAGCGACGCCTGCCACGTAGACGACGCTCATCAGGACGAGCCCGACGAGGGTGCCGGACAGCACGGCCTCGCCGAGCATGCCGAGTGCCGCCAGGCCGAAGCCGAGCTGGGCCACTCGGACGACCCCGAGCCTGCTGGCCACCGCGCCAGCCAACAGGCTCACGAACATGGCCGGCAGCGCCGCGAGCCTGATGAGCACGATGTCGGACGCGGCGACGCCGAGATTCTCCAGATGCCCGCCGATACCGGTGTAGAGCGCGACGAAGGACAGCAGGAGCATGACGTGAGCGAGACTGAGCAAGAGGATCGCCGGCTTCACCAAAAGGCCGCCGAGCTTGCCGAACTGATTCCACAGCGATGCCGTCGGCGCTGCCCGCGACGCCTCGGCGACGAGGACGAGGATCACGACGAACGCCACGGCCAGCACCGTGCCGCAGATCCCGAAGAACCACGGCCAGCCCATCCGGAGGGCGATCACGGACGCGGCCACCTGGCCGAGGATCCCCGCGACGAGGAACGCCGCCGACATGGCCCCGACCGCACCGGCCCGCCTCCGCGGAGGAACAGCCTCCGTCAGATAGGCCAGCGCCACCGGCGCGAACCCCGCGGCGGACAGGCCCTGGAGCGCCCGCAGCCCCGCGAGCGCCCCCAAGGAAGGCGCGAACGCGCAGGCGAGGGTCGCCACGGAAAGGACCCCGATGGCGACGGCCATGACCTTCTTCCGCCCGTAGCGATCCGAGACTGGCCCCCAGATCAGGAAGCCGACGGCGTAGGTGACGCTGAACGCCGTCGAAAGCGCGAACGTCGCGTCGGCTCCGAACCTCGTCGCCACCGGGCCCAGCAGGGGGATGGAGGCGTAAAGCTGCGCCAGCACGAACAGCGCCGTCGCCACCAGGGCCACGACCACGGGCCGGCCGCCGGGAAAGTCGCCTGCCAGAGCTGCGGACGGCTGCGAATCGTGCTGGTTCATCCAAGGCTCCTGTCCGGGCCGAGCGGCTGACGAGCGGTCGCCCTCCCGCTTCCAACTGAATGGTTGGAAACAACCCTAGCACGGGTTCCAACTAAGCAGTTGGAGACTGTAGGCTAACGCCATGGCCTGGGACACCGAACGCACGAAGCGACTCCTCCTCGACGCCGGCGTCGAGGAGTTCAGTGCGCACGGGCTCGCCGGCGCGCGCGTGGACCGCATCGCCGCGGCCGCGGGCGTGAACAAGGAGCGGATCTACCAGTACTTCGGGAACAAGGAGCAGTTCTTCGGCGAGGTCCTCACCCGCGAACTCGGGATCGCCATCGACGCCGTGCCGATCCACGGCTCCGGGATCGACGCGATCGCCGACTACGCCGGCCGGGTCTTCGACTACCAGTGCGCCCACCCCGAGCTCGCGCGCCTGACCTTCTGGGAGGGTCTCGAGCTGGGCGACCCCGTCGCGAAGGAGCACCGCCGGGCGCGGTCAGTGGACAAGGTCGACCGGATCCTCGCCGCGGTGCCAGAGCTCACACGCGAAGAAGCAGAGGAATTGCTGCTGACCATCGTGACCCTGGCCGACGCCTCGCAGGCGCTCCCCAACCTCGACGCCCTATACACCGGTGCGCTGCCCGGCGACGCGGCCCGGCTCGCCCGCCGCCGAGCGGTCATCACCACGATCGTCCGGACATGGGAACGCGAACCCTCCCGTGCCGCCGCCCTCGACTGATCCCCGCACGCGGATCCGGCGGGTGACTTGGAACAAGGCGCGGGCGAGACGCTGATCCAGTCCTGCCCATCGCAGTGGTTACGCCGCTACCCACACGGCATGAGGCACGCGGGTCGTCCAGTAACGAGGGTTTCCGGGACGTCCTGACCGACGGTCGGCTCCGCAGTCGTTCTCGCAGCTCGCCGAGTGACGATCTTCGACAGCTTCCACCGCTCCCACACCGGCACCGGCATGGTCAGCGGCCAGAACGCCGCTGCCGGCAACGCGTACACCCCCGCCGGTCGATGTCCGAGCCCGGGCCGGCCAGACCGAACGCGCGGGATCCCACGGCCACCTGGAGGATCGTGTGCTCGTCAACCAGCCGGTCGGTCAGCTCGGCGGTCATCGGGCACCGCCAGGGTCATGGTTGCCGGACGGGGCGACACGCGGGGACCACACGGCGACGATCATCGCAGAGATCGACCACCGGAGGCACCGGGGTTACCGCCGGTCCAGCCCGTTCGGCTCACCCGTGACCAGCCCGAGGAAGCCGACGGCCGGGGCGGGACACGCCCGGTGGTGTCGTTTCCGTAACACGGCCCAACGATCGCCATCGACTGCTGGCAGCAATGATCGTCTAGTTCTACGCTCGCGGGTGACAGTCGCTGCCCGCCCCTGACCAGCGGTTCGGCCGACGGGCGGCAAGCCTCCCGACCCACCCTCCGGAGCCCATGTGATCTCTCACCGGACCCTCCTCTCCAGTGTCGCGGCAGTGGTGACCGCCGCGATCCTGGCCCCGTCGACCGCGGTGGCGGCAGTGCCCTCGAGCGCGCGGATGGTCGCGCTCGGCGACTCCATCACCCGGGCGGCCGTCGCCGACGGGACCCAGAACGCCCAGCCGCAGAACTCCTGGTCCACCGGCACCAGCACGGCGGTCAACTCGCACCTGCGGCGCCTGGAGGCGTACGGGGTCGACATGACCGGCGGCAACTACGCCAAGGGCGGCGAACGCTCGGTCCACCTGGCCACCCAGGCGACCAACGCCCTCGCCAACGCAAACGCCGACTACGTGACCATCCTGATCGGCGGGAACGACATCTGCTACGCCTCGACCCCGTCGGGCACCACCCCGCCGGACACCTTCGAGGCGAACGTGCGCAAGGCGCTCGACATCATCAGGGCCAAGAACCCGAACACCCGGGTGCTGTTGGCCTCGGTGCCGAGCATGATGTCGCTCTACCGGATCGGCCAGCAGAACTTCCTGATCCGGACGCGCTGGAACCTGATCGGCATCTGCGAGGTCATGCTGGCCAACCCGACCGACACCTCGTCCGCCGCGAACGCGCGGCGCGCCGCGGTGGAGGCACGGGTCGACGAGTACAACCAGCGGCTGGCCAAGCTCGCCGCGGAGCGGGCCAACGTGTTCTACGACAACGGCGCGGTGCACAACGCCGCGTTCACGGCGTCGGACCTGTCGGTCCTCGACGGCTTCCACCCGTCGATCAGCGGGCAGAACAAGATCGCCCAGGTCGCCTGGGACGAGGCCGTCCGACAGGGCGTCTTCGACGTCGGCTGAGTCGCGTGATCCGTGGGTGTCGGCTGGCCGGCACCCACGGGTCGGCCAGCCGCCCGGAACGGTCGGTTCGTGTCCCACCCGGACCGATCCGGTCAGGCCCGCCGAGACCGAGTACGTGGTGAACCGCGCCGCGCGCAGGCTGGTCACCCGGCAGACCGGCTCGGTGGTCATGGGCCTCTCCGAGCCGCAGGAGAAGCTCGTCGAGGACCCGAACTACAGAACCCCTGCTGCGGGTGGCGATGCGCCAAGGACCTGAGGCATCCCCTGTACCGGATCGGGTTCGCCGCGATCGGCTGGGCCAACAACATCGGACACAGTCCGTTCGATGGGCTGACCTTGGCGCAGATCCTCTCCGACAGGAGGGGCGACGAACCGACCCGACAGACCATCGCCAAGGCCATCCGCAAGGCCAAGGAACTGGGACTGATCGACCCCCGAGTCAACCGCCCGGTGCCTGGTCGTGTCCCGGCGCGTCTTCCAACGGGGCGGCAGACAGAGCTAGTACCCCAGCCGTGGATCGGGGCTCCGCCCGCGGTGACGCCGGACGTGGGACCCACCTGACCGGGCGGCTTCAGTCGTCGATTCCGGCACCGCGATCGGGTGCGCTCATGTCCCCCGTTCCGGGCGTGCCGTCGGCCAGCCCATAGCGCAGGTACACGGTGCCCCTCGGATTGGCCACCGGCGGTTCGAGAAGTGTGACGTTCGTGGGCACCGCGCCACCGTCGAACACCTTCTTCCCGACGCCGAGCACGATCGGGTGCACCCAGAGGTCGAGACGGTCGAAGAGCTTCTCGCGCAGGAGGGTCTGCACCAGGTTCAGGCTCCCGACGACCTTCACGTGCTCGTGCCGGTCACGGATCTCGCGCACCGCGCCGGCCAGGTCTGGGCCGAGCTGGTTGGACCCGGCCCACGAGAGGTCGGGCCTGCCACGGGATGCCACGTACTTCGGGACGCGGTTGAAGAGCGTGGCGATCTCGTCGTCCTCGCCACCCTCCTGGTGCGGCCAGTAGGCGGCGAAGATGTCGTACGTCCGCCGGCCGAGCAGGAGGGCGTCCGTGCCCTCGTACGCGGCGGCGACCTGCGCCCCGGTGACCTCGTCCAGCAGGGGCGCCTGCCAGCCGCCGAACGGGAACCCCACCGGGTCCTCGTCGGGGCCGCCGGGCGCCTGCCCGACGAGGTCGAGGGTGGCGAACAGTTCGATGTGGATCAGGCCCATGCCTTACTCCCGATGAGTCGGTCGTCTCGGTCGGGAGGTGGACCTGTGGGCGCCGGCGGACTCATCGCCGCGACGGCTTTCGGCGTCGCACTTGTCCACCGCCTCACCCGGCGCATCGGTCACCACTCCGTCCCGCGGTCAGCGTCCCTGCGGCGCCCGGCAGCGGCGCCCGCCAGGCATGCCGTGTGCTTCGACCCAGGCCCACGCGTCCGACCTCCCGGACCGGACGTGCCGACCGGTCTCGAAGCGCGCAGCGCTGTGCCCCGCCTACGCCGCAGGCCGGGACGCCGCACCGGCACTCCCCACTCACAATAGGTCACGGACCGTGTCCGAACCGGTGGCCGCCCTGCGTCAGCGTGGCGAGCGGGGATCTCGTTGGACGGCGACCGGCTCGTCCCCCTCGGCCGGCACCGGCACCCGGGCGGCCAGCTTCTTCGAGGCGAGCAGGCAGTAGCTCTCGGTGAGCAGCTCGCCCACCTCCGTCCAGTCGACGCCGTCGTCGAGGACCATGCCCAGCACGTCGGCGCCCCAGCCGGGCTTGAAGAACGGGTGACCGCCGGCCACCAGCGCGTGGACCTCGTCGACGGGCGACCGGAACGTCAGCACACAGGTCGGCTCGTCGGTGGCGGCGGCCCGGGCGTAGGCCATCTGGTGGTCGGGGTCGACGGTGAGCACGTGGGCGAAGGTGCGCCTGCGGATCCGCCAGCGCACGCCCACCCATGCCGGCTCCTCGTAGCTCTCCGGCAGTTCACGGCAGATCGGCCGCAGCCGGTCGAGGAACTCGGGTGGCACGTCTGCGGGGGCGGTCATCCCCGCACGGTAGCCGCCTCCTCCGACATCTCCGCCGCGTCCAGCCAGCGCCGGTACCACCGGGCGAAGCCGAGCGGCGTGCCGTCGTCGTCGAGCAACGGCCGGAACCCGCCGCCCTCGGCGGTGTCGTCGGCCCACATCCGGCCCCGCGCCGGGCCGCTGACCACCAGTGCCTCCCGCAGCGCGCAGCCGAGGTGGCACAGGTAGAGCAGCCCGATCGAGTGCTCGGGGGCGTAGACCACCTCGTCGTACCGCTCCCAGTAGGCGTCTTCGGCCTCGTTGAAGGCCTCGACCGTGTCGAAGTCCTCGTCGTCGGGCGGCTCGGGCAGGGCGTCGGCCGGGTTGAACGCCTCGGTGTGTGGGAAGGGCAGGGCCAGGGTGTCGCGGTCGGTGAGGTCGGCGCCGTCGCCCGCCCAGGCCCAGCGGCCGTCGGTCCGGCGCGGCGGGAAGAGCCCGTACGCGGGCCCGGCCCCGCCCCGGCCCGCCGCGAGCAGGAACGACCGGTACTCCTCGGGCAACTCGACCCGCAGTTGCCCCTCCAGTTCGGCCAGTTCCTCGGCGCGCAGCGGCGGCTCCAGAGTCCACTGGTGGTCGCGGGCGCCGAAGATACCTTCGGCGCCGGGGTCGGCGGCCAGCCGCGCGAGCCGCTTGGGTACGTCGGACCAGTCGGTGTGCGTCACGGCCGGCACCCTACCGGCGGGCGCCGACACTCCCGACGCCGCCGGGCGGCCGGTCCCGGGGTGCGGGGCCGGCCGCCCGGCCGGGCGCCGCCGGTCAGCGCCAGGTGTCGGTGCGGGTGTCGGTGCCGCCCGCCGGGGTGGCGCCGGACACGACGGCGGCGGCGAGGAGCAGACGGGGGATGCGGACGCGCAGGGGCGGTGTCGGTCGTGCCATGACAGGGGAGACCTTCTTCCGGGGACGAAGAGGCACTGGCGAGAAGGGAGCGGCCGTCCGCGCAGCGACGACAATGCTCGATTGCTGGCAGCCTCTGCAGCACCTTGCAGCAAACTTCTCGAAATTGCATGGCAACGAGGCCGGCCGACCCGGGAAGAGGGCTGACCATGGCCCACAAAAGCCACGAAGCCGACGGCCCTTGACGGACCGTCGACTTCGTGGCTTGCAAGCACTTGCAAGGGCGCGGCGCGGACCGGCCGGTCAGCGGGGGGTCGGGACCGCCTCGCGGGCGAGGATGACCGCGCCGAGCAGCGCGGCGTCGTCGGCGAACCGCGACAGCACCACCTCCGGCGGGTACGGCAGGACCGCCGCCATCCGCTCCCCCAGCAGGCCGCGGATCAGCGCGTTGCCGGCCACCCCCCCGACCAGCACCACCCGCTGCGGGTCGAGCAGCAGGCAGCAGGTGACCAGGTGCCGGGCCAGCTCGTCCGCCCGGGCGGTCAGCGCGTCGCGGGCCGGGCCGGGCCGCTCGGCGGCGGCGGCCAGCCCTCGCGCCCCACCCGGCACGTCGAGCGAGTCGGCGAGCCGGTCCAGCGCCCGACCGGAGAAGCCCAGCTCCAGCATCGTGCCCGGCCACGGGCCGCCGGCCACGGCGTACCCGATCTCGCCGGCCGCCCCGTGGTGCCCGGCCAGCACCGACCCGCGGACCGTGACCGCCGCCGCCACCCCGGTGCCCAGGCCCACCACCAGGCCGGGGTCGGCGTCGCGGAGCGCGCCGAGGCGCAGCTCGGCCAGGGCGGCGGCGTTGAGGTCGTTGTCGACCGCCACCGCCGGCACCGCCAACCGGTCCCGGACCGCGTCGGCGAGGCGCAGCCCGTCCCAGCCGGGCACGTTCGGGGCCAGGTCGATGCCGTCGGAGCGGACCACGCCGGGCGAGGCGATCCCGGCCGCCGCGACCGGCGCGCCGACCTCCCCCACCAGCTTCGCGGCCAGCTCCAGAGCGCGGTCCAGGGCCTGCGGGGCACCCCGCTCGGCGTACGTCGGGACCCGCTCGCGGGCCAGCAGCCGGCCCTGCGCGTCGGCCACCCCGACCGCCATCTTGGTGCCGCCGAAGTCGATGCCGAGCAGCACGCCCGCGTCGCCGGCCGGCGACGCGGGCTGGGCGGCCCGGCCGGCCAGTCGCACGCTCACCGGGCCACCTCCACGCCACCGACCGCCGCGTTCCGCGCGCTCATCCGGCCGCCCCCTGCGCGGCGACCGCGTCCAGC
>NZ_JBFABB010000116.1:0-21489 GCF_040640035.1 Micromonospora sp. NPDC023633
CGGGCCCGACGACCGGGTCGGGCCCGGCCGACGCCGTCGGGCGCGGGCCGGCGGCGACCGCCCCGACCGCGCGCAGCACCGGCGTCGCGTCGGCGTCCTCCGGCCGGAGCAGGGTGACCCGGGCCTGCCAGCCGGTGACCGTCGCGCCCGTCACCACCAGGGTGTCCGTGTCCACCCGGGCGTCGGCGTCGTGCTGCCCGGGCACGGACGTCCGGCGGAACGCGTGGTCGTCGGCCGCCCAGTCGGCGAGGACGTACCACCCGGTCGACGGGGCGTCGTCGTGCCAGCCCCGCAGCTCCACGCGCAGCCAGCAGTCGCCGGGGGTGTCGCCGGTCCACGAGGGCACCACGTCGCGCACGGCGAAGCCGACCGGCACGGGCGGGGACGTCCAGCTGCCGGCCGCGTACCGGCGGGTGCGGCCGTCGGCGTCGGTGTGGTCGAGCCGGTCGACCGGGTCGGCCAGTTCGAGACCCCGCCCGCCGGCGCGCAGCCCGGACAGGCTGCCCAGCCCGGCGTCGCCCGGCAGGCGGAAGCCCCGGTAGGTGACGTCCCGCCGCATCGTCGGCGCCGCGTCGGTCATGCGTCTCCCCGTCCGTCGCGAAGGTTGATGCCGGAAGCATCGCGTACGACGAAGGTTTTCTGCAACGGGGTCGACCCGGGACGGCGGGTGCGGCCCGGTTTGGCGGCCGGCACTAGGTTGTGGGTGGTCAGGGGCGCGAGGAGGCCGGAATGCGGGTACTGGTGGTCGAGGACGAGCGCAACCTCGCCGACGCGATCGCGCGGGGGCTGCGCAAGCGGGGCATGGCGGTGGACGTCGCCTACGACGGCGACAGCGGCCACGAGATGGCGTTCGTCACCCGGTACGACGTGGTGGTGCTGGACCGGGACCTGCCCGGCGTGCACGGTGACCAGATCTGCGCCGAGCTGGCCGCCTCCGGCACCCTCACCCGGGTGCTGATGCTGACCGCCAGCGGCACCGTCGCCGACCGGGTGGAGGGGTTGCAGCTCGGCGCGGACGACTACCTGCCGAAGCCGTTCGCCTTCGACGAACTGGTCGCCCGGGTGCAGGCGCTCGGCCGCCGGGCCACCCCCGCCGCGCCGCCGGTGCTCGAACTCGCCGACCTCGTCCTCGACCCGGCCCGCCGGGTCGCCACCCGGAGCGGCCAGCCGGTCGACCTGACCAACAAGGAGTTCGGCGTGCTCTGCGAGCTGCTCAAGGCGCGCGGCGCGGTGGTCTCCAGCGAGGAGTTGCTGGAACGGGTCTGGGACGCCAACACCGATCCGTTCACCACGATCGTCCGGGTCACCGTCATGACGTTGCGCAAGAAGCTCGGCGACCCGCCGCTGATCGAGACGGTGGTCGGCGCGGGTTACCGCACGGCGGAGGCGTCGGCATGAGCGCGAGGAGTGAGCCGGGTTTGCGAGCCCCGCAGTCGCGAATGAAGGTGGCACGGTGAGCGCGAGGAGTGAGCCGGGTTTGCGAGCCCCGCAGTCGCGAATGAAGGTGGCACGGTGAGCGCGAGGAGTGAGCCGGCCCTGCGGCCCGCGCAGTCGCGAACGAAGGCGGACGCCACGACGCGGCGGGCCCGGCTGCGGCCCACGCTGCGGCTGCGGCTGACCCTGCTCAACGGCGTGCTGCTGGTCGGCGCGGGCGCGATCCTGGTGCTGCTGGCCTGGCTGCTGGTCCGCGACGCGCTGCGCCCGACCGACGAGCTGCTGCCCGGCACCACGGTGGTGCTGGCCGACGGCCGGTCGCTGGACGCCGCGCAGTGGCAGCGCCAACTGGTCGACGCCGCCAGCGCGGAGCTGCTGGCCAAGGGCCTGGTGGCGCTGCTGGCGATCAGCGTGGTCGGGGTGGCCGGCGCGTACGCGGTGGCCGGCCGGGCGCTGCGCCCGCTGCACCAGGTCACCGCCACCGCCCGCCGGCTCGGCGAGACCACCCTGGACCAGCGGATCGGCTACTCGGGCGCCGACGACGAGGTGGCCGAGCTGGCGGCGACCTTCGACGAGATGCTGGACCGGATCGCCGCCGCGTTCGAGGCGCAGAAGCGCTTCGTGGCCAACGCCTCGCACGAGCTGCGGACCCCGCTCGCGGTGATGCGCACCGAGATCGACGTGACGCTCAGCGACGACGAGGCGGACGCCGCCGAGTACCGCCGGATGGCCACCGTCGTCCGGGACGCCTCCGAGCGGGCCAACGGGCTGGTCGACGCCCTGCTGGTGCTCGCCCGCAGCGAGGCCCAGGCGGGCCGCCGCCTCGGCCGCCGCACCGAGTGCGACCTCGCCGCCGGCACCGCCAACGCCCTGTCGGCGGTACGCCGGGAGGTGGAGCGGATCAAGCTGCGGGTGCAGACCTCGCTGGAGTCCGCGCCGGTCGTCGGCGACCCCGGGCTGCTCGACCGGCTGGCCGGCAACCTGATCGAGAACGCGATCCGCTACAACCACCTGCACGGTCGGCTCTGGGTGCGCACCGGCTCGGACGGGTGCCGGTCCTGGCTGGTGGTGGGCAACACCGGTTTCGAGGTGGACCAGGCCGACGTGCCGGGCCTGTTCGAGCCGTTCCGGCGCGGCGGCCGGGAGCGTACCGGCGCGCGCGGCTCGGGCCTCGGGCTCTCCATCGTCCGGGCGGTCTGCGACGCGCACGGCGGCACGGTGAAGGTGATCGCCCAGTCCGGTGGCGGGCTGGAGGTCACGGTGACCCTGCCGGCGGCGGAGGCCGCCCCGGCGGTCACCGCCGAACCGGCCGCCCGGCGGTGACGGGCGGGGGTTGCGGGGAGGGCTGGCCTGATGGAAGGATCATGGGGTCAGCTCGAGGACCGGAGGGGGGTGCGTCGATGTCCACCGTCATGATCTCCGCGCCCCGTCTCGCCGGCTGACCCTCACGCACGCGGGGCGCCTCCATCCTCAGCGGAGGAACCTGTGTATCCACGGATCCACAACATCAGTTTCGACTGTCACGACACCTACGCCCTCGCCGGCTTCTGGTCGGCGGTGCTCGGGTACGCCCGGCACGCCGACGACGCCCCGGGCGACCCGGAGGCGGCGCTGCTGCCCCCGGACGGTGCCACCCCGAACGTCTTCTTCCAGCGGGTCCCCGAGGCCAGGACGGTCAAGAACCGGGTGCACGTCTGCCTCCAACCGGCCGGTCGGACCCGGGAGCAGGAGGTCGAGCGGGTGCTCGGCCTCGGCGCGGTCCTGGTGAGCGATCGCCGGCGCGCCGACGGTACGGGCTGGGTGGTGCTCGCCGACCCGGAGGGCAACGAGTTCTGCGTCCTGCGCGGCGCGGCGGAGAGGGCGGGTACGACCATCGAGGAGGAACACCCGTGAGCGCACGGATCCACAACATCTGCATCGACTGCCGCGACACGTACGCGCTGGCCGGCTTCTGGGCGCAGGTCTTCGACTGCCCCCGCCAGCCGGACGACTTCCCCGGCGACTCGGAGGCCATGCTGCTGCCCCCGGGCGGCCCGGAGGTGCTCTTCGTGGCGGTGCCGGAGGGCAAGGAGGTGAAGAACCGTCTCCACCTCGACCTGGAGCCTGCGGACCGGACCCGGGACGAGGAGGTGGCGCGCCTGGTGGGCATCGGTGCCACCCAGGTCGCCGACCAGCGCCGCGCCGACGGCTCGGGCTGGGTGGTGCTCGCCGACCCGGAGGGCAACGAGTTCTGCGTACTGCGCAGCGCCGCCGAGCGGGCCGCCACGGCGGGTTGACGCGAAGGGGCCCGTCCACCGTCGTGGGCGGGCCCCCGCGCACCGCCGTACGGGTCAGGACTTCTGCTCGACCTGCCCCCGGATGGTGGCGAACTCGGCGTGGGCCTGCTGGCCCGTCTTGAAGTAGATGATGACCATGCCGACGCTGCCCTTGTCGCTCCACACGCAGACGCCCAGCGGCACGTCCCGCGCCTTGGCGTCGCCGCACTTGGCCTCGCCACCGAGCGGGCCCGGATCCACGGAGCTCATCTCGCCCAGTCGCACGTCGCTGGTGCGCGCGCCCCTGATGGTGTCCTCGAGCGCCCTGGCCGGGTCCGGGTTCAGGCCGGACGCGGCGGCGATCATCACGAGGTCCTTGTCGGCGGGGGTGCCGTAGAACTCGCCGACGGTGCTGGTGGCGCCGGGGATCGTCTTGTTGAGTTCCGCCTCGAGTTGCCGGGCGCCGGCCTGGAGGGTCGGGTCGGTCGCCTTGGGTCGTCCGGCGAGGGTCGCCGGCGCGACGACCCGGATCCGGGTGGCGTCGACGGTCTCCTTGACCTCGTCCTTGACGGCGAAGGCGACGATCGCCGCGCCGCCCAGGCAGAGCACGAGCACCACCGCGAGCGAGATCAGGACGATCCTGCCGGCGCTGGACTTCCGCGCGACCGGCGGGCCGCCGTACGGCGCCCCCGGGACGCCCCCGGCCGGCGGCCCGTACCCGCCGGCCTGGGGCGGTGGCCCGTACCCGCCGGCCTGCGGCGGGGGTCCGTACCCGCCGGCCTGGGGCGGCGGGTACGAGCCGTACGGGCCGCCGCCGTCGGGCGGCGGCGGGTAGGAGTTGGCGGGCGGGTAGGACATCGGTCGGCTCCCGGTCTGCGCGAGGGGAAATGTTGTTCGGTGCCGCCCGGCGCCCCACGCGGTCGTGGACGGCGACGCGTACCGGTCAGTACTTCTGCTCGATCTGGCCGCGGATGGCGACGAACTCCGCCGCCGAGGCGGCCGCGGAGGAGAAGAACATCACGATCATCCCGACGCTGCCGTGGTCGGCCCACGCGCAGACGCCCAGGGGCACGCCCGCCGACTCGCCGTCGCCGCACTTGGCCAGGCCGCCCTGCGGTCCCGGGGCGATGGTGGTCATCTTCGTGACGGCGAGCTCCTTGGAGATGCCCTTGATCGCGTCGTCGAGCTCCCCCTCGGGATTGAGCACGAAGGTGGAGGCGGCGATCACCATGACCATGTTCCGCTCGTCGGCGCTGCCGTAGAAGGCACCGGCGACGCCGGTCTCGCCGCGCACCGAGGTCCGCAGCTCGCGGACCATGTCGTCGGCCGCCTTCCGCAGGGTCGGCTCGGTGCTCTTGGGGCGGCCCGCGAGCGTCTCCGGCGTGACGACCCGGATCTGCGGGGCGGCACTGGGCTCGGCGGACGGGGTGGCCTCGGACGACGGGGCGGCGCTCGGCGTGGCGCTCGACGGTGCCGCGGTCGGGGACGCGGTCGGGGTGGGCCGGGGGTCGGCGCCCTGGTCGCCCTCGTAGGCGAGGTAGGCGATGCCGCCCCCGCCGAGGCAGAGCACCAGCAGCCCGACGAGGCCCAGGCTCAGGACCAGCTGGTGCGGCCGCGCCGGGCGGCCCGCGCCGGGGGAGGGCGGCGGGTAGCCGGCGTACGGACTGGTGGGGAACCCGCCCTGCGGTGTGGCGGGATACCCGCCGTAGGGCTGGGTGGGGTACGGCTGGGCCGGCGGGGGGCCGGGGTGCGGCTGGGCCGTAGGCCCCGGGTGCGGCTGGGCCGACGTGGGCCCCGGGTACGGCTGGGCCGAGGTGGGCCCCGGGTACGGCTGCGCCGAGGTGGGCCCCGGGTACGGCTGCGCCGAGGTGGGCCCGGGGTACGGCTGGGGCCCGGGCCAGCCGCCGTCCGCTGGCTGCTGCCCGCCCGGCGGCGGCTGCCCGCCCGGCGGGGACCCCCAGCCGACGCTGGGCGGTGCCGGGTAGCCGTCCTGTCGCGGCGGGTGGAAGTCGTAGTGCGTGTCGTTCTCCGGCTGCCCGGACCAGGGATCGACCGGCGGTTGGGACATGATCAGCTCCAGGCGAGGGTGCGAACGGGTGATCGTAGCCAGCCACGGCACGGTACCGCTGTCCCGATCCCGACCGTATCGGCCGCAACGACGATCGCGGTGGCCACCACCATCCAAGCTGGACGGGGCAACCACCGCGAACGCGGGGGGCGGGTTGGATCAGGCGGGCAGGCTGGCCACCTTGTGCGGCAGGAACCGCCGGCCGGTGACCCGCTCGGAGGTGCCGGTCCGGTCCAGGTACGGCGTGACGCCGCCCAGGTGGAACGGCCAACCCGCGCCGAGGATCATGCACAGGTCGATGTCCTGCGCCTCGGCGACGACGCCCTCGTCGAGCATGAGCCGGATCTCCTGCGCCAGCGCGTCGAGCGCGTTCTGGCGCACCTGCTCGGCGGTGAGCGGCTGGTCGCCGACCACGAGCAGCTTGGCCACCTCGTCGTTGATCTGGTCGTCGACGACGATCGGCTGACCGGAGTCGGCGATCCGCTTGAGGTTCTCGCTGACGCCGAAGCGGTCCGGGAACGCGGCGTGCAGGGTGCCGCCCACGTGGTACGCCACGGCCGGCCCGACGAGTTGGAGCAGGGCGAGCGGGCGCATCGGCAGGCCCAGCGGGTCCAGCGCGGCGTTCGCCACGTCCAGCGGGGTGCCCGCGTCCACGGCGGCGAAGACGGTGCCGAGGAAGCGGGTGAGCAGCCGGTTGACCACGAACGCCGGGGCGTCGGAGACCAGCACGGAGGACTTCTTCAGCTGCTTGCCGACCGCGAACGCGGTGGCCAGCGTGGCGTCGTCGGTCCGCTCGCCCCGGACGATCTCCAGCAGCGGCAGCACCGCGACCGGGTTGAAGAAGTGGAAGCCGACCACCCGCTCGGGGTGCTCCAGCTCCTCGGCCATCGCGGTGATCGACAGGGAGGAGGTGTTGGTGGCCAGCACCGCCTCCGGCTTGACGATCTTCTCCAGCTCGGCCCAGACCTGCTTCTTGACGCCGAGATCCTCGAAGACGGCCTCGATGACGAAGTCGGCGTCGGCGAAGACGCCCTTGTCGACCGAGCCGCTGACCAGGCCGTACAGCTTGGCGGCCGTGCCCTTGTCCATCCGGCCCTTGCTGACGGCCTTCTCGATCTGGGTGTGCACGTAGCCGACGCCCTTGTCGACCCGGGCCTGGTCCAGGTCGGTCATGACGACC
The DNA here is from genome assembly GCF_040640035.1 of Micromonospora sp. NPDC023633. NCBI lineage: Bacteria > Bacillati > Actinomycetota > Actinomycetes > Micromonosporales > Micromonosporaceae > Micromonospora > Micromonospora sp. NPDC023633. The sequence goes on from NZ_JBFABB010000116.1 coordinate 6,938, forward strand.
GGCACCTGGAGGCGGCGGGCGAAGAGCAGGGCGAGCTGGCTGGCCATCAGGCCGGCGCCGACGATGCCCACCTTGGTGACCGGCCGGGCCAGGCCCTTGTCCGGCGCGCCGGCCGGCCGCTTGGCCCGCCGCTGCACCAGGTCGAACGCGTAGAGGCCGCTGCGCAGCTCCTCGGAGAAGACCAGGTCGGCGAGGGCCTCGTCCTCGGCGGCGGTGCCGGTGGCGAAGTCGGCGTCCTTCGCCGTCTCCAGCAGGTCCAGCGCCTTGTACGCGGCCGGGACCGCGCCGTGCAGCCGCGCGTCGAGGGTCTGCCGGGCGAAGTAGAGCACGCCCGCCCACATGTCCTTGTCGACCTCGGGCCGGGTCACGGTGACCTCGCCCCGGACGACGCCGGCGGCCCACTCCAGGGACCGCTCCAGGAAGTCCGCCGGCTCCAGCAGCACGTCCGCGATGCCCATCTCGGCGGCCTGCTTCGGCTTGAGCATCTTGTTCTGCATCAGCGGGTTCTGGATGATCACCTGGGTCGCCGCCGGGATGCCGATCAGGTTCGGCAGCAGCTGGGTGCCGCCCCAGCCGGGGACCAGGCCGAGGGAGACCTCGGGCAGGGCCAGCGCCGCCGCGCCGCCGGAGAGCGTCCGGTAGTGGCAGTGCAGGGCCAGCTCCAGGCCGCCGCCCATGGCCGCGCCGTTGACGAAGGCGAAGGTCGGGACCTCGCTGTCCCTGAGCCGGGCGAACACCCGGTGGCCGAGCCGGCCGATCTCCAGGGCCTGCTCGCGGTCGGCGAGCTGCGGCAGGCTGGTGATGTCCGCGCCCACGCAGAAGACGTACGGCTTGCCGGTGACCGCGACGAACGCCGGGTCGGCGGCCAGGGCGGCGGTGATCGCCTCGTCCAGGCTGGTCAGGCCGCCCGGGCCGAAGCTGTTCGGCTTGGTGTGGTCGAAGCCGTTGTCCAGGGTGATCAGAGCGGCCGGCCGGTCCAGCCCCGGTACGTTCACCTGGCGCAGCAGCGCCCTGGTGACGACCTCGTTCGGTGCGGCGAGCGCGCTCACTTGTTGCCCTCCCCCTGAGCCGGCTTGCCGGACTCCGTCCAGTGCGGGTTCTCCCAGATGACCGTGCCGCCCATGCCGATGCCGATGCACATGGCGGTGACGCCGTAGCGGACCTCGGGGTGCTCGGCGAACTGCCGGGCCAGCTGGGTCATCAGCCGGACGCCCGAGGAGGCGAGCGGGTGACCGATGGCGATCGCGCCGCCCCACGGGTTGACCCGCGGGTCGTCGTCGGCGATGCCGAAGTGGTCGAGGAAGGCGAGCACCTGCACGGCGAACGCCTCGTTCAGCTCGAACAGGCCGATGTCGTCGATGGTCAGGCCGGCGAGGCGCAGCGCCTTCTCGGTCGACGGGATCGGACCGACGCCCATCACCTCGGGCTCGACGCCGACGAAGCCGAACGACACCAGCCGCATGGCGATCGGCAGGCCCAGCTCGCGGGCGACGTCCTCGGAGGCGAGCAGGCTGGCGGTCGCGCCGTCGTTCAGGCCGGCCGCGTTGCCCGCGGTGACCTTGCCGTGCGGGCGGAACGGGGTCTTCAGGGTGGCGAGCTTCTCCAGCGAGGTGTCCCGGGGAGCCTCGTCGACCGTGGCCAGGCCCCAGGCGTTCTCCTCGTCGCGGACCCCCACGGACACCAGGTCGTCCTGGAGCTTGCCGTTGGCGTACGCCTTGGCGGTCTTCTGCTGCGAGGCGAGCGCGAACGCGTCGGTGCGCTGCTTGGTGATGTGCGGGACCCGGTCGTGCAGGTTCTCCGCGGTCGCACCCATGACCAGCGCGGACGGGTCGACCAGCTTCTCGGCGACGATCCGCGGGTTCGGGTTGACGCCCTCGCCCATCGGGTGGCGGCCCATGTGCTCGACGCCGCCGGCGATGGCCACGTCGTAGGCGCCCATGGCGATGCCGCTGGCGACGGTGGTCACCGCGGTCATGGCGCCAGCGCACATCCGGTCGATCGCGAAGCCGGGAACGGTCTTGGGTAGGCCCGCCAGCAGGGCGGCGGTCCGGCCGATGGTCAGGCCCTGGTCGCCGATCTGGGTGGTGGCGGCGATCGCGACCTCCTCGACCCGCTCCGGCGGCAGCTGCGGGTTACGGCGCAGCAGCTCGCGGATGCAGCGGATCACCAGGTCGTCGGCGCGGGTGTTGGCGTACATGCCACCCGCCTTGCCGAACGGGGTACGGACGCCGTCGACGAAGACGACATCCCGAACTTCACGGGGCACTTGAGCCTCCTCTTCGACCTGATCCGGCCTCGGCGCCGGCAGGCGGCACTACGGACCGGACGAAGGTCGCCGGCACGGGCGTGTTCCTCCGGATGCTACTCGTCAGTAACCATCGCTGGCACCCACCCCCGTGTGGCCCACCCCACACCGTCGGGTCAGGCGGCGGCGGGGGGTGGATCGGTGAGGGCCTCCGCGAGGGCGGGGAGGAGCAGGCTGATCTGCCACTCGCGGGCGTTGAGGCCCCGCAGCGTCTCCGCGACGGCGGCCTCCGTGACCTCCTCCGGCGGCACCCAGGCCAGCCGGCGGACCGAGTCGGGGGCGATCAGGTTCTCCGGCGGCAGGTGGTGCGCGCCGGCGATCCGGACCACCACCTCCCGGCAGCGGGCCAGCCGGGCCGCCGCCACCGGGTCCCGCTCGGCCCAGCGGTGCGGCGGCGGGGGCCCCTCGACCGTCGGGGCGACCGGCAGCGCGTCGTCGGGCAGTTGCCGCGCGTCGTCCAGCGCGGCCAGCCAGGTGCGGGCCAGCCGGCGCACCGAGCGGCCACCGAAGCCGGGCAGGGTGAGCAGGGTCTTCTCGTCCTTCGGATCCAGCTCCGCCGCCGCGACGATGGCCGAATCCGGCAGCACCCGCCCGGGGGCGGCGTCCCGCCGGGCGGCGATCTGGTCCCGCGCGTACCAGAGGGCACGGACGCGGGCCTGGGCCCGCGCCCCGCGGAGGCGGTGGATGCCGGAGGTGCGGCGCCACGGCTCGGCCCGGACCCGGGGCGGGCGGGCGCCGGTGCGCACCAGCGCGGCGAACTCCTCCGCCGCCCACGCGGACTTGCCCTGCCGGGTCAGTTCCTCGTCGAGCGCGTCGCGCAGGTCGACGAGCATCTCCACGTCGAGCGCGGCGTAGGTCAGCCAGGACTCCGGCAGCGGGCGGCTCGACCAGTCGGCCGCCGAGTGGTGCTTCTCCAGGCTGAACCCGAGTAGCTGCTCGGTCAGCGCGGCCAGGCCGACCCGCTCGAATCCGGCCAGCCGGGCGGCCAGTTCGGTGTCGAACAGCCGGCGCGGGCGCAGGCCCACCTCGGCCAGGCAGGGCAGGTCCTGGCTGGCGGCGTGGAGCACCCACTCGGCCTCGCCGATCACCGTGTCGAGGGCGCTCAGGTCGGGCAGCGGCAGCGGGTCGATCAGCGCCGTGCCGGAGCCGGCCCGGCGCAGCTGCACCAGGTAGGCGCGCTGGCTGTAGCGGTAGCCCGAGGCGCGTTCCGCGTCCAGGGCGACGGGGCCGGTGCCCGCCGCGAAGCGGGCCACGACGTCGGCCAGCTCGTCGGGTGTGGCGGCCGGCTGGGGCGTGCCCTCACGCGGGGCGGTCAGCGGAACGGGCCCGTCGGCGGTCGGTTCGGTCCCCGCGGCCTCCGGCTCCGGTCGGGCCGACGGCGGGTGGTGCGCATCGTTTCCCGTACGGCTTTCGGCGGGCCGACGGCGCAGGGGTGGTTCGTCGGTCACCTGACAACCCTAGTGGGCGACGCGACGCGGTGGGTGAAGCCGGTCCGGTGTGTGTCGGCCGCCGACCGCCGGATGTCCTGCCGGAAGGCGGACATAGGGGAAGACAAAGGCCGTTGACGCAGGTACGGTCCATCGGGCCGTTGCGCGGGTACGGCATCATCAGGGTCCCGTGAACGGAGCGGGGCGTCTACGGGGAGGGCAAGGCGATCATGACTGCTGGCTACGGGTCGGCGGACAGGGGCCCGGCGGGACCGGGCGACGGCGGGTTCCCGCCGGGGACGACCCGGCCCGGGCCACTACCGCCCCGGATCGAGCCGGTCGCCACCGCGTATCCGCCGCCGGGTGCCCCCGGGCAGCCCCCGTCCGCCCGGCCCGCCTGGTCGCCGCCGGCGCAGCCGGGCCAGTGGGGCGCAGCCCCGGCCGGCGCGCCCGCCCCGGCCGCCCCGCCCGCCGCCGGCGGCTGGGGGCACGGCGGCTCGCCGTCCACCGCCGCCCCGGGCCCGTCGACGCCGCCGCCCGGGGTCACCCCGGGGTCCGGCTGGCCCCCCGCGTCCGGGTCGACGCCGCCGGGCGCCACCGGCCAGCCGCCCGCCCACGGCCACCCCCAGGGCCCCGGGCCAGGCCAGCCGCACCCCGTCGGGCCCGCCCCGGCGACGAAGGGGCGCGGGCTCACCATCACCGCGCTCGTGCTCGCCGGCCTGCTGGCCGTGGTGACGGGCGTGCAGGCGTACCAGATCAACCGGCTCTCGAACCGGCTGGGCGACACCGACAGCCGGGTGGCGGCGGCGCAGGCGGCCGACGGCACCCGGCTCGACGGCCTGGAGTCCCGGGCGGGGGCGCTGGAGAAGCAGGCCGGCGCCGCGTTCAACCCGGAGGCCGTGGCCAGCGCCGTGCTGCCCAGCGTGTTCCGGGTCCGGGCCGGCAACTCCACCGGCACCGCGTTCGCGATCGGCAAACCGGCCGCGGGCGGGGGCACCAACCTGTTCACCAACTACCACGTGGTGGACGCGCTCTGGCAGACCGGCGAGCGGGAGGTCTTCCTGGAGCGCGCCGACCAGCGCTTCCCGGCGACCATCGTGCGCGTCGACGAGGCGAACGACGTCGCCCACCTGCGGACCAACGGCAAGTTCACCGGCCTGGTCGCCGCGCCCGCCGCGGTGAAGTCCGGGCAGCAGATCGTGGTCGTCGGCGCCCCGCTCGGCCTGGAGGACAGCGTCACCACCGGCGTGGTGAGCGCCTTCCGCGAGGCCGGCGGCGGCGAGGGCCCGGTCATCCAGTTCGACGCCCCGATCAACCCCGGCAACTCGGGCGGCCCGGTGATCAACGGCAGCAAGCAGGTCGTCGGCATCGCCACCGCCAAGGCCCGCAACGCCGAGGGGATCGGCCTCGCCGTACCGATCAAGGTCGCCTGCAACGGTTTCAAGATCTGCTGACCCCGGAAACGCCCAACCCCCTTCGGCCCGGCGGAGCCTGCCGCCCGGCCAGCACACGTGGAGGAAGAACGAGATGTCCCAGCCACCGACCGGGCCGGAGGGCTACCCGCCGTACCCGCCGACCGCGCCCGGTCAGCCGCCGTCGGGCGGCGCCCCGCACGGCACCACCTACGGCAGCCCGCGCCAGTACACGCCCGAACAGCCGGACGCCGGCCAGCAGTACGCTCCGGCCCCGCAGCAGTACAACCCGGCCCCGTCCGCCGGCTACCCGCAGTCCGCGCCGCCGGCCGGGCCCTCCGGTTACCCGCAGTCCGCGCCGCCGGCCGGGCCCTCCGGTTACCCGCAGTCCGCGCCGCCCGCCTCGCCCGGCTACACCCCGGGCAGCGCCTCGCCCGGCTACACCCCCGGCGGCGCGTCGCCCCACGGCGGCCAGGTCTCCGGCGGGCCGGCCTTCGGGCAGCCGATGTCGGTGCCCCCGGCCTCCTCCGGACCGGCGTACGGGCAGCCGATGTCCGCCCCGCCCGGCTCCGCCCCGCCCTTCGGCGCCCCCGCGCCGGGCGGCCCCCGCAAGAGCCACAAGGTGCTGGTCCTGGCCGTCGTGGCCGGGCTGCTCTTCGTCCTGGGCGGGGTGATGACCGGCCTGTTCGTGTCGACCAACAACGAGCTGGCCCGGACCGAGAAGAAGATGGCCAGCGAGGTCAGCCAGCGCGACGGCACCATCGCGGCGAACGGCAAGGAGATCGAGAAGCTCAAGACCGACCTCCAGGCGGTCCGGGACAAGCTCGGCGACACCGAGCAGGACCTCACCGGCACCCGCAACGACCGGGACGAGCAGGCCCGGCAGAAGAAGGTCATCGCCAGCTGCCTCGACAAGCTGACCACCGCGCTCGCCGCGGCGGCCAACGGCAACAAGGCGGCCTACGACCGGGCCATCCAGGGCATGGACAAGGTCTGCAACGAGGCCGAGAAGTATCTGTGAGGTGACCCGTCGCGGGGTCAGGCCGCGCCGGCGGGGCGACGCTCCGGCAGCGCGGTCACCCCGGGCGGGGGCAGCCCGGCGGTCGAGGCCAGCAGCGCGCACCAGGCCAGCAGGTGCGGGCCGAGGTCGTCGTCGACCGGCGTCCAGGAGGCGCGGATCTCGATGTCGCCCGCCGCGGGCGGCCCGGCCAGGTCACCGAACCGGGTCGACATGGTCTGGGTGATCGTGCCGCCGATCGCCCGGTGCTCCGCGTCCTGCGCCTCCAGGGCGTCCGTCAGCCACGTCCAGCCCACCCCCGGCAGCAGCGGGTCGGCGGCCAGGTCGACCTCCAGCTCCGCCGTCACGTAGGTGACCAGCCGCAGGGTGCCCTGCCATGCCTCGTGGCCGGCCGGGTCGTGCAGCAGGATCAGCCGCCCGGAGGCCACCTCCTCGCCGTCGCGCAGGACGGTGGCGGAGAGCGCGAAGGCGTACGGGGCGAGTCGCTGCGGCGCGCCGACCTCCTCCAGCACGATCTCCGGCCGGGGCGCCGCGGACCGCAGCCCGGTGACCGCGCGGGCGAAGGTCTCCGGGAGCGCGATCGGGGGGGCCATGCCGGCAGCCTATGCCGCCGGCCGGCCCCCCGCCCGAGAGGCGCGCCGAGGCCGCCCCCGCCGCGACGGCGCCACCGCCCCGGACGGCGCCCCGCAGGCGCCCGCTCCCCACCGGGCTGACCGGGGTCACAAAAGGCGGCGCTGCCCGCTGCCGCTCGCGTCCCGCGTGGCACGATGGCCGCGATGACCACCACGCCGACGGGCGCCGACGCCCGAGACGAAGACCCCCGCCCCGGCGGACCGGCCGACTCGCCCTTCGTCCGGGCCTGCCGGCGCCAGCGCGGCCCGCACACCCCCGTCTGGTTCATGCGTCAGGCCGGCCGGTCGCTGCCGGAATACCGCGAGATCCGGGCCAACGTGGCGATGCTGGAGTCCTGCCGCCGCCCCGACCTGGTCACCGAGATCACCCTCCAGCCGGTACGCCGGCACGGGGTGGACGCCGCGATCCTGTTCAGCGACATCGTGGTGCCGGTCGCCGCCGCCGGGGTGGACCTGGACATCGTGCCCGGCACGGGCCCGGTGGTCGCCGAGCCCGTGCGCACCCTGCCCGACGTGGAACGGATCCGGCCGATCACCCGCGACGACGTCTCCTATGTGGACGAGGCGGTCCGGATGCTCGTCGCCGAGCTGGGCGACACCCCGCTGATCGGCTTCGCCGGCGCGCCGTTCACCCTGGCCAGCTACCTGGTCGAGGGCGGCCCGTCGCGTACCCACGCGAAGACCAAGGCCCTCATGTATGGCCAGCCTGAGCTGTGGCACGCGCTCTGCGGCCGGCTGGCCGAGGTGACGCTCGAGTTCCTGCGGATCCAGGTGGCCGCCGGGGTCTCCGCGGTGCAGCTCTTCGACTCGTGGGCCGGCGCGCTGTCGGAGGCCGACTACCGCCGCTTCGTGCTGCCGCACTCGGCGGGCGTGCTGGCCGGGCTGGCCGACGCGGGCGTGCCCCGGATCCACTTCGGGGTGGGCACCGGCGAGCTGCTCGGTGCGATGGGCGAGGCCGGCGCCGACGTGGTCGGCGTCGACTGGCGTACGCCGCTGGACGCGGCGTCCCGGCGGATCGGGCCGGACCGGGCGGTGCAGGGCAACCTCGACCCGTGCGTGCTGCTCGCGCCGTGGCCGGTCGTCGAGGGCGAGGTGCGGCGGATCGTGGAGCAGGGCCGGGCCGCCCCCGGGCACGTGTTCAACCTGGGGCACGGCGTGCTGCCGGAGACCGATCCCGGCGTGCTGACCCGGGTGGTGGCACTGGTGCACGAGCTGTCCGCCGAGCCGGCCGACCGGGGCTGAGCGACATGCGGGCGCCGTGGCGGGTGGCGGTGGTCGGCGGCGGGATCGCCGGGCTGGCCGCCGCGGTCCGGCTGCGCGACCGGGCCCCCGCGGGCACCGAGATCACGGTGTACGAGCAGTCCGGTGCGCTCGGTGGCAAGCTGCGCACCGGCGAGTTGGCCGGCTCGACGGTGGAGTTCGGCGCCGAGTCGTTCCTGATGCGTGACCCGGCCGGGGGCGAGTCCGCCGCCGTGGCCCTCGTCCGCCGGCTCGGCCTGGGCGGGCGGATCGTGCACCCCACGGTCGGGCAGGCCGCGCTCGTCGTCGACGGCGGGCTGCGCCCGATCCCGGGCGGCACGCTGGTCGGCGTACCCGGGGACCTGGAGCGCGTGGCCACGGTCGCGCGCCCGGCGGCGGACGCCGACGTCGACGCCGGCCGCCCGCTGCTCGGCGCGCAGGACGACGTCTCCGTCGGCGCGCTGGTCCGGGCCAGGTTCGGCGACGAGGTGGTCGACCGGCTGGTCGACCCGATGCTCGGCGGCGTCTACGCCGGCCGGGCCGACGACCTCTCCCTGGCCACCACCATGCCCGCGCTGGCTCGGGCCGCCCGGGTGGAGCACACCCTGGTGGGCGCGGTCCGCGCCGCGCAGGCCGCGGCCCCCCGTGCGCCGGGGGCGCCGGTCTTCGGGACCCTGGCCGGCGGGCTCGGCACGCTGGTCGAGGCCGCGGCGGCGGCCAGCGGGGCGACGATCCGGCGGGGCGCGGCGGTACGCGAGCTGATCCCGACCGGGGCCGGGTGGCGGCTGACCGTCGGCCCCACCCGCGAGGCGGAGCTGGTCGACGTCGACGCCGTGGTGCTGGCCGTGCCGGCCCGCCCGGCGGCCCGGCTGCTCGCCGGCTGCGCCCCGGAGGCGGCGGAGGGCGTCGGCGGGCTGGACTACGCCAGCGTCGCGCTGGTCACCCTGGCGCTGCCCGAGCCGGAGCTGCCGGAGCTGTCCGGCTTCCTGGTACCGAGCACCGAGGGCCTGCTGATCAAGGCGTCGACCTTCTTCACCACCAAGTGGGGCCACCTGCGCCGCACCGACGGGCTGGCGCTGGTGCGCGCCTCCGTGGGCCGCTACGGCGAGGAACGGCAGGTGCAGCGCACCGACGAGGACCTGGCCGCCACCGTGCACCGGGAACTGTCGGCGGTGCTCGGCGTGCCGCTGCCCGCACCGGTCGCCGGCCACGTGCAGCGCTGGGGCGGGTCGCTGCCGCAGTACACCCCGGGTCACGCCGACCGGGTGGCCGCCGCGCGGGCGGCCCTGCGGGCGAGCCACCCGACGCTGGTCCTGGCCGGCGCCGGGTACGACGGGGTCGGCATCCCAATCTGCGTCCGCTCCGGCGAGACGGCGGCCGAGGAGATCATCACAGCACTGGGAGGATCGGGGACATGACCGAGCAGACCAACGCGGCCCGGCTGCGGGAGCTCAACGACAGCATCCGCTACACGATGTGGTCGGTGTACCGGGCCACCAGCCCGCTCCCGTCCTTGCGCGAGAACGTCACCGGCGAGGTCGAGGCGCTCTTCGCGGAGCTGGCGAGCAAGGACGTGGTCGTCCGCGGCACGTACGACGTCTCGGGGCTGCGCGCCGACGCCGACCTGATGATCTGGTGGCACTCCGCCTCGAGCGACGACCTCCAGGACGCGTACCTGCGGTTCCGCCGCACCACGCTGGGCCGGGCGCTCACGCCGGTCTGGTCGCAGATGGCCCTGCACCGGCCGGCGGAGTTCAACAAGAGCCACATCCCCGCGTTCCTCGCCGGCGAGGAGGCGCGCGCGTACGTCTGCGTCTACCCGTTCGTCCGCTCCTACGAGTGGTACCTGCTGCCGGACGCCGAGCGGCGCGAGCTGCTCGCCGAGCACGGCAAGATGGCCCGTGGCTACCCGGACGTGCGGGCCAACACGGTCGCCTCGTTCGCGCTCGGCGACTACGAGTGGATGCTCGCGTTCGAGGCCGACGAGCTGCACCGGATCGTCGACCTGATGCGCGACCTGCGGGGCTCCGGCGCCCGCCGGCACGTCCGGGAGGAGATCCCCTTCTACACCGGCCGCCGCCGCTCGGTCGCCGACATCGTCAACGGCCTCGTCTGACGCGCGGTCGCCCGCCGGACGCTTTACGCCGCCGGGGCGAGGCGGGCGGCGGTGGTTGGTGTGCCGGCCCTGTCGAGCTGCCCCGTGGGGTGGGGCGGTGGCCGGCCCGGTGGCGGTCTCACCGGTGGGGCGGTGGCCCGCCCGGCCCGGTGGCGGTCTCACCGGCGGAGGGGGCGGTGGCCCGCCCGGTGGTGGTCTCACCGGTGGGGCAGCTCGACAGCGACCTGATGATCCCGATGCGCGGGCCGGCCGGGGTCGCGCCCCGGAGGGATGGGGACGCGGCCCCGGCCGGGGCTCCGGTGCGGATCAGACGACGGTCGTGCAGGTGGGCGTCGGCGTGCTGTTGGTGCCGGACCACGAGCCGAGGAAGCCGAACGTGGTGCTCGCCCCGGGGGCCAGCGACCCGTTGTGGGCCGCGTTGCGGGCGACGATCCGAGTGCCGCTGGTGGTCACGGTCGCGTTCCAGGCCGACGTGACCTGCTGGCCGTCGGCGTAGGTCCAGGTCACGGACCAACCCTTGACGGCCCCGCCGCCGGCGGTCACCGTCACCTCACCCTGGAAGCCTCCGCCCCACTGCCCGGTGACCCGGTAGGTGGCCGTGCAGGCCCCGGCCGGCGGCGGGGTCGTCGGGGGCGGGGTGGTGGGCGGGGGAGTGCTCGGCGGCGGCGTCGTCGGTGGCGGGCTGGTCGGCCCGCCGGAGAAGTCGACGTCGCTGCACAGGTAGTACGACTGGTCCAGGTGGCTGGCCTGCCAGATGGTGTAGACGACGTGCCGCCCGGTCCGCCCCGGCGCGTTCGCCGGGATCTCGATGGAGACACCGTTGGGCTCCGGCTTCCACCCCGACGCCGGGGTGTTGCCGATCTGGCCGACCAGTTCCAGGTCGTCCCAGCCCAGCGGCTCGGTGAGCGCGTCGAAGCCCTGCTTCGTCACGTACACCCGGATGTAGTCGGCGCCGTGACTGGCCTGGTCGTACAGGCGGACCCGGAAGTTGCTGGAGACCGGGGCGGTCTTCCAGGCGCCGACCGTGTCGAGGGCGTCGTAGCGACCGCCCTCGGTCCGGCCGCCGGAGCAGAGCTGGCCGTTCGGGATGGCGGCCTGGTGGTTGCCGGCGACGCCCTCGCGGAACAGCCCGTTCCAGTTCCACATGGCGTTCGGGTTGGCCTGCCAGGCCTGCCAGCACATCGGGTCCTCGGTGGCCATCCGAGGATTCTGGAAGTCGCTGCCCCAGCGTTGCCAGCAGCCGTAGTTGCGTGACGCGGGGTCCACGACGGATCCGTGCGCCGACACCGGGTTGGCCAGGGCAGTGGTCAGCAGCAGCACGGCGGTCGCCGCGACGGCGAGCAGCCAGGCCAGGCGGGATGATCGAAGGTGAGTGGACATGGAGCCCCCGGGGGGAGAGGTCGGACGACGACGCCCGGACGGCCCGGGAGTTGCCCCTCCCGTGCGCGCTGCGTGGCTTCCGCGACGGCTCTGCCCGGAGGCTGTCACATTTATCGGCCTCGGTCAATGCCTTCCCGGCGCATCGGGGTGTGCGGGATGCCGTCCTCGACGTACTCGGGGCCGCTGACGGCGAAGCCGTGGCGGGCGTAGAGGCCGACCAGGTGGGACTGGGCCCCCAGCACGCAGGGGCGGTCGCCGACCAGCTCCAGCGCCGCGGCCAGCAGCCGGCCCGCGTGCCCGCCGCCGCGCGCCTCCGGCGCCACCACCACCCGCCCGATCCGCGCCACGCCGCCCGGGTCCGCGAGGATCCGCAGGTACGCCAGGGGTGCGCCGCCGTCGTCGAGCCAGAGGTGCCGGGTGCCCGGCTCGACGTCGCGCCCGTCGAGTTCCGGGTACGGGCACGCCTGCTCCACCACGAACACGTCGATCCGGAGCCGGAGCAGGTCGTGGAAGGTGCGGGCGTCGAGTTCGGCGAACGAGGCGGTCCTCGTCACGGGGGTCTGCGGCACCCCGCGATGGTAGGTCGTGCCCACCGGCCCGTCGGCCGCCGCCCCCGACCGCCGTCCGGCCCGGTCGCCGGCGTCAGGCGGGGCGGGCGCCGACCGCGTCGCGGATCTCGGCGCCCTGGGCGCCCTCCTCCGCGCGGGCGCAGTGCGCGCAGCAGAAGAACCGGCCGGACACCTCCACCCCGTGCCCGACGATCTTGACCTGGCAGTGCTCGCAGATGGGCGCCAACTTGTGCGCGGCGCACTCGAAGCAGTCGAAGGTGTGCACGTCGCCGCTGACGGTCCGCACCTCGAACGCCATCCAGTAGTCGTTACCGCAGACCTCGCACGTCGCCACGACAGAACCCCCCGAATACCGACACGTTTCCCCCAAGCCTGCGGCACCGGATCGCGCCGGGCGGGGGAAATCGCCCAGGTCACTCCGGCTGGGCGGCGTGTCGCCCCCGGCGTGTCGGGCGTTGTACCGGGTGACCGCGCACGACCCCGGAGGAACACGACATGATCAAGCGGAACAAGCTCTTCGGCAACCAGGTACGGGTCACCTTCAGCCTGCCCCGCGACACCCCGCCCGGCGCGGTCAGCGTGGTCGGCTCCTTCAACGGCTGGGAGCCGGGGCGGCACGAGCTGGTGCCCCGTCGTGACGGCACCCGGACAGTCACCGTGCGGCTCGGCCCGGGGGAGTGCCGCTTCCGCTACCTCGCCACCGGCGGGGTGTGGCTGGACGACGACTCCGCCGACCGGGTGGACGAGCGCGGCAGCCTGCTGCTGCTCTGACCGGTCACCCTGCGTGTTTGCCCCGGTCGATGCTTTTATCGACAGGAGTCTTTACTGTTAACAAGGTTTAATTTATGTTGGAGGGCATCTCACCAGGCCGAAGTCTGAAGGAGCTGCCACCATGCGCCGAAGAATCACCATCCCGCTCGTGGCGACGGGCGCCGTCGCCTCCGCACTGGCCGTCGCGGCGCCCGCCCAGGCCCACGGCTACGTGTCCGGCCCGCCGAGCCGCCAGGCGCTCTGCGCGCAGGGGCGGGTCCCCGACTGCGGGCAGATCAAGTACGAGCCGCAGAGCGTCGAGGGCCCCAAGGGGCTGCGCAGCTGCCATGCGGGGATCGCCCAGTTCGCCGTCCTCAACGACGACAGCCGGGGCTGGCCCGCCACGTCGGTGGGTAGCTCCGTCACCTTCACCTGGACCAACACCGCCCGGCACGCCACCAGCAACTGGGAGTACTTCATCGGCGGCACCCGGGTGGCCGTCTTCGACGGCGGCGGGCAGCAGCCCGGCGCCACCGTCTCGCACACCGTCAACCTGGGCAGCTACCCGGGACGGCAGAAGGTCCTCGCCGTGTGGAACATCGCGGACACCGCCAACGCCTTCTACTCCTGTGTCGACCTCCAGGTCGGCGGCGGCAACCCGTCGCCCACCCCGAGCCCGACGCCGCCGGCCCCGTCGCCCACGCCGACCCCCACCGCCGCCCCGACCACCCCGCCCGCGCCGGGCGGCACCTGGACGGCGGGTCGGGCGTACCAGATCGGTGACCAGGTCACCTACGGCGGCCTGACGTACCGCTGCCGGCAGCCGCACACCGCGATCCCCGGCTGGGAACCGCCGTACGTGCCGGCGCTCTGGACCCAGGTCTGACCGGACGGGTGCGGCCCGCCTCGGCGCCCGCCGCACCCGTCACCCCTTCCCGGATCGGAGTACGCCATGCGACGGCTGCCCACGGTCGCCATGCTCGCCGCCCTGCTGCTGGTGCCCGGCTGCGCCGCGCAGACCGCCCCGGCGTCGCCCGCCCCCGCGTCGCCGGGCACGGCCGCGACCGCCGGGGCCGAGATGAACGGCCTGGACGTGGTCTTCCTGGCCACGTTGGCGGCACACACCGAGCAGACGCTGGAGATGGTGCGGCTCGGTCGCGACCGGGTGACCGACCGGAAGCTGCGCACCCTGGTCGCCGCCATCGAAACCACCGAGTCCGACGAACTCGCCACGATGCGCGGCTGGCTGCGGGACGCCGGGCCGGCCGCCGCCGAGGCCGCCCGCCGGCACGACCACGGAGGGCACGGGACCGCCGCCGAGGACATGGCACGCCTGCGGACCGCCCCGGACGGGGAGGTCGACCGCGTCCTGCTCGAGCTGCTCGCTCCGCACCAGGACGCGGCGGCCGACCTGGCCCGGGCGCACCAGACGGTCGGCGCCGATCCGCGGGTACGCGCCTTCGCCCGGCGCGTCGAGCAGTCCCGTACGGCCGAGGTCTCGCTGATGGCCGGGCTGGCGGCGGGCCGGCGGGCCTGACCCCCGGGCGCGCCGCCGTCGGCCCGTGACCCGGCGGCCGGTCCGTCCCTGGGCCCCGACGCAGGCGGACGCCTCAGAGAGTGTTGGGTAACTGGAGGGCTACTTCTGGTTGAGTTCGTCGTCGAGGCGTCGGGCTGCTTCGGTTTCGATGGGGCCTTGCGGTTCGA